>NZ_JBNNIW010000041.1:0-27135 GCF_050269715.1 Halomonas sp. NPDC076908
ATCCACTCGTGTTGGTTGAGATCTTGGTCGTGATCAATCAACAGGATACGCCACCCTTCCTACCTCCTCCCATACACCAGACTTGAGCTTAACTCCACTCACACCCATATCAATTTGAATATCGGGATATCGAGCATGGAACTCCGCCAAGGCAGGAATAAGGATCATGCGTGCAAAAGGGCTGGGCACATCCACTCTTATTCGCCCGCGGGGCAAAACGGATGCGTTGGATAGACTGGTTTCAGCATCATCCATATCAGCCAGAAGCTTAATAACACGCTCGTAATAGGCGGCGCCGTCAGCCGTTACGTTCACCTTGCGTGTAGTACGGTTGAGCAGCTTTACCCGTAGCCGTGCCTCTAACTGTTGCACAAGTTGCGTTACGCTGGTCTTACTCATATGGAGCGTATCGGCTGCCTTGGTAAAGCTGCCCGTCTCCACGACCCGCGCAAAGGCCTGCATTGCGTTAAATCGATCCATGGCTGCGCCAAACACCCGTGATTGTTTGAAATATACAAACAATGTTGATCAGAATTTGCCGTTTATCCACTACGAATGACGGCCTAAAGTGACTCCATCGTAAACAAAAGGTCAACTTCGACCTACTGATGGAGATAACCATGACTAAGCGTGACGTTGTTTTTCCCTCTGGCCGCCAGGCGCTTTATGAGCACAACGCCTATTCCGCCGCCGTTCGCTCCGGCGACTTTCTATTCGTATCGGGCCAGGTCGGCAGCCGTGAAGATGGCTCGCCCGAGCCGGATTTCGCCGCTCAGGTGCAGCTCGCCTTCGACAACCTACACAGCGTCCTTAAAGTGGCAGGCGCCAGCTTCGACGATATCGTTGATATGACAAGCTTCCATACTGATCCGGAAGCTCAATTTGCCACCGTCATGGAAGCCAAGGCGCGCGTATTTCCGGAGAAGCCCTATCCTAACTGGACAGCAGTCGGTGTGACTTGGCTGGCGGGATTTGATTTTGAAATCAAGGTTATTGCAAGACTGCCTGAGTAAACGAGGCAGCCATATCGTTCAGATATCTTCGATGAGGGAAAAATCTATTGGTAATCTAGCCTTCTGATGCGTCTACTTAGACCTCAATGTTTTTAATGATCCTGGCTGGATTACCGCCTACCACAACATTATCGGGGACATCTTTCGTAACCACGGCTCCCGAGGCAATGACAACGTTATGGCCCACGGTAACGCCTGGATTGACGATGGCACCGCCACCAATCCAGACATTATCACCAAAACAAATCGGTTTTGCATACTCTTTACCCGCGTTGCGTTCATGCGGATCAAGGGGGTGCGTGGCCGTGTAAATCTGTACATTCGGTCCCAACATGCAGTTATCGCCAAAGCGTATTTCGCAAACATCCAGCAGGGTGCAATCGAAGTTGGCGAAAAAGTTGTCGCCTACATGTAGGTTATACCCATAATCCACGCGTATGTTGGGTTCGACATAGAGATATTCTCCTGTCGATCCAAACAACGCTTTTAATGCTGTCAATCGCTGAGCGTCGGTTTCCAAACCTTGATTATATAGCCTCACTTTTCTCCTTGTTTCATCACGCTCTTTTAGCAAGACCGGATCAGCTGGGTTATACAGCTCGCCTGCTAGCATTTTGTCTTTTTCTGATCGCATGAGTTACCTTCCTTGATTGAACGCCAATGTTAATCAACCCACCAATAACAACAAAGGCCATTGGTGCCCGGGTGCTGGCATAGCCCGCCCATCCCAAGGCAGTTGTTACCCCGGCAGCGTGTCACGCAAGGCATCGCTACTTGCCCTCAGCAACCCAACGACCGATTCGACCTTGTCATCGGTTAACCGGGTGATCAATGCTGATACAGAAATAGCACCGCGCATAACGCCGTGGCGATCAAGCACCGGCAGTGCGATAGCGGCTACATCAGGGTCACGCTCCCCCTTCGAAAATGCATAGCCCTTAACGCGAATATCATCATAGAACGCACCCTCCTCACCGCTAAACGCCAGCAAAACACGCCCCGTCGCGCCGCGATCAATCGGTAACAACGCTCCCTCATCCAAATGATGGCGAGCAGGTTTTGGCGAGTTCAAGCGGTAAAGACACATTCGTTGGTTACCCAGGCGAATAAAGAACGAAGCTGTCTCCTGGGTCTGCTCCACAAGGTGGGCCAATTGAGGCCGAATAAGATCCCCCATATCTCCCGTATGCCGGAATAGGTTCCCCAACCGCCACAGGCTGGGGCCCAGGGCATAGGTACCGTCGCTCTCACGCACGATATAACCAAATCGTTCTAACGATCCGATCAGCCGGAGGATGGTGCTCTTATAAAGCCCTGTGCGCTCCGACAATGTGACCAGCGAGAGCGACCGCTCTTGATCCGAAAATGCTTCAAGGATCGATAGTGCACGCTCAACCGCTTCCACTCGATTTTGATTCTGTGCCAAACAACACCCCCCATGCGCCATTTTTGTTCTACTGTACAGAACGAATAGAAAATAAAATAGAACAAATTTGACATGACAAAAACGTTCTGTCATACAGAACAGCATTATGACTGACAGAACAAAAAGGAGCCAATATGACCCTCTCCACACATATAACACCGAGCAACGGTCATGTCTGAATTATTACAAGGAATTAGGGTGCTGGATCTGACGAATGTGCTGGCTGGCCCCTACTGCTGTTACCAACTGGTGCAGCAAGGCGCAGACGTTATCAAGGTGGAACAGCCAGGCACAGGAGATCTAGCCCGTCAGTTGGGTGCAGACCCGACGCTGAATGCGCAACTCATGGGAGTCTCTTTTCTCGCCCAGAATGCGGGCAAGCGCTCCATCGAGCTCAACTTAAAGTCCGAACAGGGTAAGCAAGCCTTTCACAAGCTGGTGCAAACTGCTGATGTACTGGTCGAGAACTTCCGCCCAGGTGTGATGGAACGTTTGGGGCTTGATCATGAGAGCCTGCAAGCGCTGAACCCACGGCTAATTTACTGCGCAATTTCAGGGTTTGGCCAAACCGGGCCGCTAGCGAACAACCCTGCCTACGACCAGATCATCCAGGGCCTTTCTGGGGTGATGAGCGTGACCGGTGATCAAACCTCTGCGCCATTACGCGTTGGTTACCCTGTGTGCGACACCATTGGGGGCATGACCGCCGCCTTCGCCATCTCCTCCGCCCTGGTCGGACGCCATAGAACCGGCCTTGGCGAAGTCATTGATGTCTCCATGCTGGAATCCATGATGGGCACCATGGGCTGGGTGGTTTCCAACTGGTTGACCTGCGGTATTGAGCCACAGCCGATGGGTAATCAGAACACCACCGCGGCGCCTTCGGGCACCTTTCGCACTGGCGATGGATTACTGAACATTGCGGCCAACAAACAGGAACAGTTTGAAATTCTGTGCCAATTGATTGACCGACCTGACCTGGTTTGCGACCCGCGCTTCCAACTTCGCGAAGAGCGTAAGCGCAATCGCGATGCGCTGACTGCCGAGCTTGAAACCGCCCTGCAACCGGCTTCAGCAGAGCAGTGGGCCAAAAGGATGAATGCCCGAGGCGTACCTGCCGGGGAAGTACTCACCGTTCCCCAGGCCCTTCGCCACCCCCAAGTGGAAGAGCGCAGCTTAACGCGCACCTTCCCTGGCGTGATTGGCCAGACAAACCTTTCGGTGGTGCGCTCCGGCTTTCGTCTTGGCAGCGGCGACCCCGAACCCAAAACGCCACCTCCCACGCTGGGTCAGGATACCGATGCGATTCTCGAAGAGCTTGGTTATGACCCAGTGGCTCGCGCCGCCTTCAATCCAACTCAATATAACAAAGAGATAAAAAGATGAACGACGAGAACCGACGTACCGCCGGTGAAGACTGGTGGTCTACCGATATCATCGAAATGCGCCCCGGTATGATCCGCTACCACGGCTATGCCATTGAGGATCTGATCGGCAAGGTCGGCTTTCCGGAAATGATTTGGCTGATGCTGCGTGGCGATCTACCCAATACCGCCCAGGCTTCGCTGTTAAGCACGGTACTGATGAGCGCAGTGGATCACGGGCCGCAAGCCCCGTCCATCGCCATTGCACGCATTGCGGCCACCTGCGGCGTAGGCATAAACAGCGCCATGGCCTCTGCTTCCAATGTGCTAGGCGATGTACATGGTGGCGCGGGCGAGCAGTGCGTAACGCTCTACAACGCTATTCAGGCACGCTGCGAGACGGGCGAGGAGATTACCGCTGCCACCCGCACCGAGCTTGCCAAACTTAAACAGCGTGGCGTGCGCTATATCCCTGGTTTTGGGCATCGCTTCCACCCTAAAGACCCCCGGGCACACAAGCTAATGGAAGTTCTACGCGCCACGAATGACGCCAGCATCAACACCCAGTTTGCCGATATTGCAGAAGAGGTGGAGCGCCAGATATCCGAGGGTCGCAGCCGCGGCATTCCCATGAATGTGGATGGGGCTACCGGGGCTATTTATGCGGCACTTGGCTTTCCGCCTGCGCTTTGCCGAGGCCTGTTTGTGCTGTCTCGCTCGGTGGGCATTATGAGCCATGCCTGGGAACAGATGCAGCGACCCGAGCGCAACAAAGGACCGCTTCCCCGCACCGAGACCTGGACCTACACCGGCCATGCCCCGCGTAGTGTTCAACCGGAAGGCGACCCATCATGAGTTATACGATTCTGGTGACGGCGCCACGCCTGGCGGATGCAGGTCGTGAGGTGCTGGAGCGCGCAGGTTGCCGCCTTCTCTACATTCCCAAAGGTGAAGAAGCGAGCCTGGGCCAGATGATGGCTAGCCAGCCGATTGATGGCGTCATCGCGCGCACATTGCCGCTGAGCAGAGACGCCATTGCCTCCTGCCAGGGACTACGCGTGATATCCCGGCATGGCGTTGGCCATGATGCAGTGGATATTCAAGCTGCGGCTGAGCTGGGCATTCCCGTGACCGTCGTAGGTGATACCAACGCGCAGTCAGTCGCGGAACTCGCCATTGGCCTGATGATCGCCCTGGCGCGCAATGTGTCCCATTCGGATCACCAGATCAGAAACGGTAAATGGCCACGGCAAAACCCAGGCCTACAGCTTTCTGGGCGCGTACTTGGGCTGGTGGGTTGCGGCACTATCGCCCGCCATGTGGCGCGTATTGCCAATGCCATTGGTATGCGCGTGGTAGCCCATGACCCGGCTCTTGAGACGATGCCCGAGGGTATTTCCAAGGCCGCTAGCCTGGATGAGCTGCTCGCCAGTAGCGATGTGCTCTCGCTGCACTGCCCACTGCTGCCTGCCACCCACAACCTGATTGATGCCGAAGCTCTCGCCAAGCTGCCAGCGGGCGCCATGGTGATCAATACCGCACGCGGTGGGTTGATTGATGAGGATGCCCTGGCCAACGCCATTACCGCGGGACATATAAAAGGTGCGGGCCTGGATACCCTTAGCAGTGAACCTCCGCCTGAAAACCACCGCCTGCTGCATCTACCTCAGGTGGTGCTTACACCCCATGTGGGAGGTAACAGCGACGCTGCCCTGGCGCTCACCGCCCGTGCCGCCGCCGAAAACGCTCTGGCCCTGCTTGCGGGTCAGCCCCCTGCGCATGGACGCATCGTCAACGCACATTTATTGGAGACAGCCAAATGAGTACCCCCCTTGATGCCGTTGCATGGCCTAGCGGCTTTTGCATTCACCCACACCAAACCACGCTAACAGCTGAGCTACTAAAGGCCTATCAGCATGTACCCGTTGCGCATGCCGGTGATGTCATGGGCCGCCATACCGGTGCTGTAGGTTTGCGTGCCTATCACAACGACCTGGGGCTCACTATGTGTGGAACGGCGATGACCGTTCGCACCCGCCCAGGCGACAACCTGATGGTCCATGTGGCTATGCAACGTGCCCAACCGGGCGACATCATTGTGATTGATGCCGGTGGCGATCTCTCTACCGCCGTCATCGGCGGGTTGATGCGCACCACCGCGGTGGCCCGCCAACTGGGTGGCTTTGTGATCGATGGCGCGCTGCGCGATGTTGCGGAATGGGCCGAAGGTATGTTGCCCGTTTATGCTCGTGGCCATGTCCACCGTGGCCCCAGTAAAGATGGCCCTGGCCAAATTAACATTCCCATCTCTTGTGCAGGCATGACCGTCATGCCCGGCGACTTGATCCTGGGTGATGCCGACGGCGTGATCGCCATTCCTGCCGGCGAGGCCGAGGCGATTCTGGCCCAGTGCCTCGCCCATGCAGACAAAGAAGCGCGCATACGTGCGCAGAATGAAACAGGTGAAGTCGATCGCGAGCGCTTCGACTCCATCCTGCGCAAGAAGGGTTGCCCGCTTTAACACTGAGATCAACCCACAACTACAAGCACTAAGCCAGTCTCAACAACAAACACTATGCCAGTCTTAATAACAAGCAATACAAAAGCATCAATAATAAGGAGCACACCATGAAAAACAACGTCTTAAAAACTATCGCCGGTGCCATGCTACTCGCCCTCCCGACAATTGGGATGGCCCAATCGTATCCGCAAGGGACAATTGAATTCATCGTTCCCTTCTCTGCGGGGGGCGGCACCGACTTCGCTTCTCGGGTGCTGACGGAGAGGGTCTCTGCTCAGCAGGGTTGGAACTTTGTGATTGAGAACCGTGGCGGCGCAGGAGGCAACATTGGCCTTTCTCAACTCACTCGGGCCAAAAATGATGGCCAGGTCCTGGCCATGGGTCAGACCTCTAACATGGCGATCAATCCCACCTTATACGCCAACATACCCTACGACTCGTTGAATGATTTCACCCCCATCGCACTCATCAGTTCACAACCCATGGTGGTCGCCGTTAACCCTACCTCATCCTACGGCGAATTTGAGGATTTAGTCACCGCCGCCAGAGAGAACCCAGGCAAGGTTTCCATGAGCACGCCTGGTTCTGGCACGGTGAGTCATCTGGCAATGGAAGTGTTTGGTGATCAAGCGGATGTAGAGTTTATGCACGTTCCTTACCCTGGCGCGGCCCAGGCGGTAACAGACGCCATCGGCGGGCATGTGGATTTTGTTGCAGCAAGCTTGCCTAGTGTGCTTTCCCACATCCGTTCAGGCTCTTTGAAAGCGCTGGCCGTTACCTCAACAGAGCGCAACCAAGCGCTGCCTGACGTACCTACCATTGCTGAACTGGGCTACGAGGGCTTTGAAGCCTCTGACTGGAAAGCCGTCGTGGGCCCTGCCGATCTGCCAGCCGATATCGTTGAGACACTTAACGTAGCCATCAATGAAGCGCTGCAGGATGAACGCCTGGTCGAGACCATTGTGAACGAAGGCAGCACTGTAGAGGGTGGCACTGCCGAGGAGTTTGCTGCCTACCTGCAAACGGAACATGAGCGCTGGGCTGAAGCCGTCGCCTCCTCAGGTGCAACAGTGGAGTGATCATTTAAGGCCGGGCATTGAGATGTTCGGCCTTATTGGAGACATCATCATGTTAAATCGCGACATCGTCGATATTGTCACGGGGATGGTACTCGCTGCCTTTGGTCTTATCATCGCAGCCTACGCCACTACTCACTATAACCTGGGATCGCTACAGCGCATGGGACCCGGCATGGTACCCATGGGCGTTGGTTCTCTTATTGCATTGCTGGGGCTAATGCTTGCCATTGGGGGCACGCTGCGTACACGGGTGGAAATGCCCACGATCGAATGGCGCCCCCTGCTTACCATTCTTGGGGGCCTGTTAGCCTTCTCGCTTGCCGTACCGCGCTTGGGCTTAGCCCCCGCCATTATTTTGTTAACGCTGATTAGCGCTCAGGCTGATAAGCAACTGCGTACCAAAACAGTCGTGGCACTGATGGTCTTTCTGGTGCTCGCGGCTATCTTGATCTTCCGCATGGCGCTTGGCATGAATATCCCGATCTTCAGGTGGGCTTTCTAATGGATTTCTTCAGCAATCTTGCGCTTGGTTTAACCACAGCGCTGTCGCTCAGTAACCTGTTCTACTGCTTTGTTGGTGTATTTCTGGGCACGCTGCTCGGCGTTATCCCTGGAATTGGGGTACTGGCTGCTATTTCCATGCTGTTTCCCCTGACCTTCCATATGGAAGCAACCTCAGCACTGATTATGCTGGCAGGGATCTGGTACGGCACCAGCTACGGCGGCAGTACCGCCTCAATCCTACTCAACGTGCCTGGCACCCCGGCTAATGCAGTGGTCTGCCTCGACGGCTACCCTATGGCGCAAAAGGGGCGTGGGGCGGTTGCGCTGTTTATGACCACCGTGGCGTCCTTTGTGGGCGGCTCTATTGGCATCGTTATTTTGACCTTGTTTGCGCCGGTGATTGCGCAATACGCACTAAGCATGGGCTCCGCCGAATACTTCTCACTGATGTTGCTAGGGCTAATCGCCGCCACAGGCATTGCCGACGGTTCAGCAGTCAAAGGGTTCATCATGGTGATGCTGGGTATCTTCCTCGGGAGTATCGGTACCGATGTGTACACTGGTGCTCAACGCTTTGCCTTTGGTATTCCCGAACTTAGCGATGGTATTAGCCTGGTGGCACTTGCCATGGGAGTATTCGGTGTCGCCGAGCTGATTATTAGCGTTGGCAGTGTCAAAGCCAATCGCTTCAAATCCTCTGACCTAACGCTACGGGCGATGAAGCCCACTCGCGATGATATGCGCCGCTCATGGAAGCCAATGCTGCGCGGGTCCAGTATTGGATCGTTTTTCGGTGCCTTACCGGGCACAGGCCCATCACTGGCCGCTTTTATTGCCTATGCGGTCGAAAAGCGCTCTGCCCGCGACCCCAGCCGTTTTGGTAAAGGTGCGATTGAGGGCATTATGGCGCCAGAATCGGCCAATAATGCCGCCGACCAAACCTCCTTTATCCCTACCTTGGCGCTCGGAATCCCCGGCAGCCCTACGATGGCATTAATGCTGGGAGCATTGATTATTCACGGTATTACGCCTGGGCCAGGTTTGATGACAGAGCAACCCAGCCTGTTCTGGGGGCTGATCATGAGCTTCTGGATCGGTAATGTGCTGCTGGTCATCCTCAACGTGCCATTAATTGGGCTATGGGTGCGCCTGCTTGCCGTTCCCTACCATCTGCTCTTCCCCAGTGTGTTGATGTTTATCTGCCTGGGCACCTATAGCGTCAATAACAGCGCCTTTGATGTGTTGCTGGTGATGATCTTCGGTGCCCTGGGGTTTGTAATGCGCAAGCTTGCCTTCCCCGCCGCACCACTCATACTGGGCTTTGTCCTAGGGCCGATGATGGAGGACCACTTCCGACGTGCAATGCTGCTCTCGTCGGGAGATTTCGCCACCTTTATTAACCGACCGATCAGCGCAACCATTCTTTCCATCGCCGCCGCTATCCTGCTTTGGAATTTCATCTCCACACTAAAAGCACGCAGGCGCCTCTCAGCTAGCTGATATCTTGCCCCGGCAGTGACACTTTCGGCTCACAATCAAAAGGATTTCAACTCAACATGCAAAGCGATCAGTCGCACGTATCAACTGATCGAGGATGCCGGGTTCGCTCCAGGCATGGCCTGCGCCTTCGATCAGATGAAACTCGGAGTCAGGCCATGCTTGATGCAGCGCCAGCGCATAACGAGCGGGGCATGGCATATCGTAGCGCCCATGGACAATGACCCCCGGAATGCCTTTTAGCCTTATGTTTTGTCATCGGTCTATCTTCACTCGTCACGCTTGCCGCTTACCCTAAAACCCTAGCAATCGCTTGCGTAAAGGCCGAATAGCCACCAACCCCAACACCACTAACGCCAGCCATTCTATCCATATGGGCAGCAATTCCTGCACCTGACTGGCTTGCTCTACGGGGTTCCAGCCGGTAATGCCCAGTACGATATCCAACAGCCAGCCCATCAGCACAGTGACCAACAGTACGCTAACCAAGTAGACCACTAACGCCTGACTTCCCAGTTCACGACGCAGAATAGCTAAGGTGGCCAGGCTGGTAATAGGCCCCGCCAACAGGAATACCAGTGCCATGCCCGGTGAAATGCCCGCCAACAGCAACCCCGCAGCTATAGGCGTTGCTGCTGCCGCACAAATGTATAAAGGAATACCTATAACGGCCATGAGCATCAGAGCGGCCAAACCACCTGAAAACCCCGCCATGGTATTGGGGGGCACCAGCGTGATCAGTACACCGGCCAATAACAGCCCGGCAAACATCCAGCCACTAATATCATCCAGCAGATCACTAAACGCATAGCGCAGCCCTGCTAAAGAGCGTTGCCACCCAGTTGATGGCGCTTTGCTGTGCTGCTTGTGATCACCGCAGCTTTTCGATTCACAGCAGCCACTAGACCCAGCAGCTACCGAAATAGACTGCTTGGTAAAACCCACTAATAAACCCGTCACAATCGCCGTGACCATGGCCCCTGCTACCCGCACCAGCGCCATTAATGGGCCAAGCAGCACGCTGGTTAACAATATTGAATCAACACCTACGCCAGGCGTGCTAATTAAAAACGCCGTGGTCGGCCCACGCCCGGCACCACCCCGGTGTAGCGCCAACGCAGTGGGAATAGCACCACAAGAACATAGCGGTAGCGGCATGCCAATCACGGCTGCCCGCGTAATGCTGCCTATGCCCTGCCCACCCATCCAGCGCTGAATTAATTGCTCCGGCATCCACGCCTTAATTAGCCCCGCCACCATCAACCCCAACAGCAACCAAGGGGCAGCCGTTAACGCAATGCTCAATAACTCCAGAACCAGTTTCATGGCCGTTACCTACTTGTTATCCAACTAAGTAACGACTAGCCTAAACCCTGTAACCGTTACAGGGTCAAGCCTATGAAACCCACCTACCGTATTGGTCAAGTAGCCACCCGCACCGGCTGCTCACCGGAAAGCATTCGTCACTATGAAAAGCTGGGATTACTGGTAGCGCCGCAGCGCGGGGAGCAAGGCTATCGACACTATGACCAAGCATCATTAGAGCGCATTGGTTTCATTCGCCATGGGCGTAGCCTGGGGTTAGATCTGCATAGCATTCAGGAACTGCTGGCGCTTTCAGACCACCCTGACACCGACTGCGCCGCCGCCGATGAGATCGCCAGCCGCCACCTAGAACATGTAGAAGAGCGCATTGCTGCTTTGCAGGTGCTTGCCAATGAACTACGCCAAGTGGTCCACCAATGCCGGGGCGGTAAAGCCGCCAACTGCAAAATTATTAAAGCGCTATATGACCACCAACCCACCTGCAGCATGCGAGGGTGCGGGGAAGAGAACTAGAGAAGTGTTAGCCCTTAGTCCTTTCGAATTTAAGGCCGCTGTCGACTACGGTTATATCATCCAAGCGAAACATCAGGAGTATCAGATGATCGAATCATTTGAAGAGCTCGAAGCGATCAGAAAGTCGTGCCATTCGATGGTAACAAGGAGCTCAAGCCTTTCTGCGGGCGCGGCTATTATTCCCATTCCGGGGGTGGATATTGGTTCCGATGTAGCCATTTTGATGCGTTTAATTCCTAAAATTAATGAAAAATTTGGTTTGTCACCTGAACAAATAGAAAGCCTTGATACCGAATCCAAGCTCTTTGTGATGACCGCCATTTCCAATACCGGAAGTAAAATGGCCGGGAAGTACATTACGAAGAAACTTATCGTAGCGCTGCTCAGTAAAATGGGTGTCAAGGTAGCCTCAAAAGGCGTTTCTAAATTCGTACCCTTTATAGGCAGCGCCGTAGCAGGCGGGATCAGCTTCAGCGCTATGAAGTACATGGGTAGCAGCCATGTTGAAGATTGCTACCAAGTTGCCGTAGCGACATTAGAAAATGAGCGACGCAAGCACGAAATCGTGATTGAGCCTGAGCTAGAAGTTGAAACGAAAGGTTCTCACCATAACCCCCGCGCTTACTGACCAACCCATTTAGCGTGTGATATTTGCTTTTAATAACTGTTATTACTCGTCCTGATATTCCAGCAGGAGAGACATGCACTTGTTACCTGCATTTAATGCTCCGCTCTCATCAGCGTCATGTGTTTGTTGAAACCTAACCTAAAGGTGGCTCAGAAAACTCTGCGAATTTGATAGCACACCGTAATAGACGACTAGTCTATTCAATCGTAAGCTGATGCCATTATGCTGTTCAGCCTTCATCGAACCCAGAAATATTCTTGAGGCAGGCTTGCAGGCAACCACTACACTTCTTTTGCTCACTATAAAGGATCGATAAATGAAAATTCTGCTCGTTGTTACCTCGCATGACCAACTCGGCGACACCGGCAAAAAGACCGGCTTCTGGCTCGAAGAGCTGGCCGCGCCTTACTACGCCTTTATCGATGCGGGTGCAGAACTGACGCTGGCCTCCCCCGCCGGTGGCCAGCCTCCGCTTGACCCAGCCAGCAGCGCGCCGGATGCCCAAACCGACGCCACCAAGCGCTTCGAGGCTGATACCGAAGCAATGCAAGTGCTGGCAACTACCCACAAGCTGGCCGATATCAATCTGGCTGA
The DNA here is from genome assembly GCF_050269715.1 of Halomonas sp. NPDC076908. NCBI lineage: Bacteria > Pseudomonadati > Pseudomonadota > Gammaproteobacteria > Oceanospirillales > Halomonadaceae > Halomonas > Halomonas sp. NPDC076908. The sequence goes on from NZ_JBNNIW010000041.1 coordinate 12,466, forward strand.
CTTCGATGCCGTTTTCTATCCCGGCGGCCACGGCCCATTGTGGGATCTCGCCGAAGATCCGGCATCGATACGTCTTATCGAAGAAGCGATTGCTGCCAACAAGCCGGTAGCAACGGTATGTCACGCCCCCGGTGTGCTACGCCATGTGAAAGATAGCGATGGCAAGCCGCTGGTAGCAGGCCGAAAAGTAACCGGCTTTAGCAACAGTGAAGAAGACGCCGTCGGCCTTACCCAGGTGGTGCCGTTTCTGGTCGAAGATATGCTCAAAGACCATGGCGGCCAGTACACCAAGGGTGACGACTGGAGCTCCCATGTGGAAGTAGACGGCCTGCTGATCACCGGGCAGAATCCAGGTTCTTCTGAAGCGACCGCCCAGGCGTTGCTCAAACTGCTTTCTTAACCGCCAGAGAAGGAAATCTTAATGCCCGCTTATGTCGTACTGACCCGTGAACATACTCACGATACCCAGGAGATGGAGCGCTACAGCGCGAAAGCCAAAGCCGCTCGCGAAGGCCACGACCCACAACCGCTGGCCTTTTATGGTGACTTTGAAGTGCTCGAAGGCAGCGCTATGGAAGGTGCGGTAATCCTACGTTTCCCCGACATGGCCGCCGCTCGCGCCTGGTACCAAAGCCCCGCCTACCAGGAAGCCCGCAAGCACCGCTTCCAGGGCGCCGACTACCGGGTGTTTATTGTTGATGGGATTGAAGAAGCGTAAAAAAACCAAGCCCCCGTCTAATAAGGCGGGGCTACAACTTCGTTGCCGAGAAAACAATAGTCTATCCCTCTCCCAAATTATGACTTAGCGACAATACCAGCTTCTACAATCAAGCTTCTTTCAGCAGTATAAAATGCTCTATCAATCGGATCATTAGCGTTTTCTGTTCAGGCAGGCTTTCAGCCACTAACAACGCTAGTGCCACCAGGGTATTGTCGTTGATCAGTTGCTCAACGGGACGGGCCAGCAAAACTGCGTTGCGACGCAAGTACCATAGAAACAGAAACGAACCACAGCGCTTATTTCCATCGGCCAATGGATGGTTTTTAATCACAAAGTAAAGCAAGTGCGCTGCCCGGGTTGCCACATTGGGATAAAACAGTTCGTCGCCAAAACCTTGCTCGATGGTGGCAAGAGCTGAGGTCAAACCGTCGCCCCGCACCTGCCCAAACAGTTCGGTTGCCTCACCTTTGGCGATTAAGGTTTGCTTCAACTCACCAATGGCTTTCAGGGCTTCTTCCAACTCAAGTGAATGCATACCGGGCTGTTTAATGTTTAGCTCGGTCAATTGTTGCTCGTCGTAACCTTGCAGCAGGCTCCAGGAACGAGCGTAATCGCTAATCACACGAGCAACCGCTTCGCCTTCGGTTGATACGAGGCCTTGATTGGTCAGGGTACGGCTGAGTAGGCTCACCGCCTGTTCGAACTCAATACCACGCTCGGTTAGGCGGCGTTGGTTCAGGGTGTAACCTTTAATCAAATGGTCTTGAAGAACCTGAGTGGCCCATCTACGAAACTGGGTGGCACGCTTGGAACTGACCCGATACCCAACGGAAATAATAGCATCCAGATTGTAATGCTTGATGCTGCGTCGGACCTGCCGCTTACCCTCTTGGCGAACTACTAAGAAATTCTTAGTAGTTGCCTGCTCACTCAATTCCTCGTCTTTAAAAATATTCTGTAGGTGCATGAGAACGTTTTCGGACGTAGTTGCGAACAAGTCCCCCATCTGCGCCTGGCTCAACCAAACGGTCTCTTGCTCCAGCGTCACCTCAAGGTGTGCTTGCCCATCTTCGCTGGTGAATATCTGTATTTGCTGATCATTCATGAGTGTTGCCTCCCAGGTTTACATAAAGCGCCTTGCATCTCCAAAACAAGCATCTTCAAAACAAGCACCTCCCAAGCAAGCAGCACTCAATCCAGCAGTACTCATCCTTCCATACTAAAAGAGAGACTCAAGCGCGCCCGCCATTAGAGGTTAAGTAAACCTTAACATAATAACTGTTTATTCATACAGCAAAACATCATCATGGTTCTACCAAATAAATCTGCCTAGTAAAAGTGAGCGCTTCAACCTACAAAAGCCATCACCACCAGCACCATGGTCAGCAATAGCAGGTACACCCTGGCATGAATACGGTCAGGGATGCGCCCGATCCAGGTCGACGCCAGGCGGATACCGAACCATGAGCCCACTGCGAGTACCAGCAAGGCGCGCAGATCCACATAACCGGCATACCAGTCCCCTAACGCTGGGTGATTCGCCGATAGCAACACATACGTCGCGGTGCCACTGGCTGCCATGGGCAACGACAACGGATTGGCCATGGCAGTGGCTGCCGTCATACTTGCGCCTCTCCGGCGCATGAGCGGTACGGTCATCACGCTGCCACCCACGCCCAGCAAGGCGGCCACTGCACCAATCAATGTACCCGTCATCGCCGTTACCCCACGCCCCATAGGACGCACATCACTCCCCGCCTGATGCAGAAAACCGGGCCGCAGAACAGCATCCGCAATCGTGATGCCCAGATAGCCGATGAACGCCCAGCGCACCCACTCCCCGCTTAACGACACAGCCGCCGCCGCGCCAAGCACGGCGCCCATGGCGATATAGCCGACCAGCGGACGCACCAGGTGCCATTGCACGGTCTGCCGTTGGTGGTGGCGCCATGTTGAAAGGGAGGCAGCAAACACCATCAACGCCGTCGAAGTGGCCACCGCGATATGCATGGCCGCCTGACCGATACCACTATCCGGCCCATGGACGGCAATCAGCAGGGTATACAGCAAAGGAACCACCACAAACCCGCCACCGAAACCAAACAATACGGTGGTCACTCCCGCCAACCCGCCACAAAGAAGCAATACGCTATACACCGGCACTCTCCTGATGAAACCAAACAGCAGGCACTATATGCTGACGGAAGTTGGCCGACATTCGTCATTCGGACAACCATCAACGCGTTTCAGCCAGGTTAATGCTAATGCTAAATACGCCTCTTTCAGACGTGGATCATGTGGCAAGGCCCATAGTGGCCATCGGTACTGACTACCGCCTCGGCACCCTTCTCGACTTTCATACCCATCGCCGTGCCCAGTTTCTCTATGGCATGACCGGCGTGATGGAAGTCAATACGGATGATGGCACCTGGATGGTGCCGCCCTATAGCGGCGTCTGGCTACCTGCGGGCAAACGCCACCAAGTGCGCATGAACGGGGTGAGCACACGAAGCCTGTATATCGAGCCTCACGACGCGCCACGCACTTCGCGCAACTGCGAGGTGCTGGTCGTGACGCCTCTCCTGCATCACTTGCTGCTGGCTTCCGCCCACCTACCCGCACTCTATGAGGAAAACGGCCGCGACGGTGCCCTGGCCCAACTACTCCTATACGAACTGGAACAGGCTCAGGCCCTGCCACTGTTTGCGCCCCTGCCCCATGCCCCTCAACTCGCCAGCCTGTGCAGAGCGTTTCTCGGCCAGCCAAACATTCACACCCTTCCCGAGGAGTGGGCCAGACTGTTGCATTGCAGTCAGCGCACCTTCAATCGCCTGTTCCGTCAGCAGACCGGACTCTCCTTTGGCGTATGGCGCCAGCAAGCCTGCCTGATGGCGGCGATTCCCAAGCTGCTCTCCGGCAGTTCTGTGACCCGAACCGCGCTGGAACTCGGCTACGACAGCCCTGCCGCTTTCTCCAGCATGTTTCGCAAGGTGCTCGGCCAATCTCCCAGCGCTTTTGTTCGGGCGGCTCATCGCCCGCAAGATGAGTAACAAGCAGCAACCTTGCTAAAGCGCTGCTAGGCTAGAAAGGTATACGCAAACTACGCCGCTAAACTCAGGATGAGGAGGCCATGGTGAATACCCCGCAGCCCGAAACGCTCTATTTCGACAGCGATGAAACGAACGGTTTTCCCAACTCCCCACTGCCGGTGTTGATTTATCGTCGAGTCATCGACATCAGCGACGCAGAGAAAGCAGCTGAAAAGTTCGAAGCCATGTTTAATCGCCACGGTTGGATTCCTGCATGGCGCTATCACCTATATGACTTTGACCACTTTCACTCTACCGCGCATGAGGCCTTGGGCATTTTCCGTGGGCAGGCCCTGGCAAAGCTGGGAGGGCCAAACGGCAGTGACCTGATGCTTTACACAGGCGATGTGCTGGTGCTTCCAGCAGGGGTGGTGCATGCCAGCCTAGAGGCGAGCGATGACTTCTGCATGGTCGGCGCCTACCCACCGGGTCAACACCCAGAAATCGAGCGTGGCGACCCAGCACAGCTTGCGGCAGCACAAGCGCGGGTGGCTTCCGTGGTCATTCCAAAAGAAGCACCGGTAGGTGGCTCACTAACATCGCTATGGAGGCAAGGCTCTTAGAAGAGAACAAAGCTGTTCACACGACTAAATCGGCTCACATCTTGAGCCGATTATTCATATTATTCGGCTCAAGATTATTTTCTAGATTGAACTTAGTGAACAGATTACGGTGAGCAGTTCATTATAACGGCCTAATACGCACGCTCGCGTCTATTCGACATGCGCCTTCTTGGTAGGAATGAAGTGAAGTACACCTACAGCAACAGAGCCCACAAAAAAACCAATCACCGCAGAGCACAGCGTATTGAAACTCCACCCCAGCACGCTGCCTAATGCACCGGTTGCCTGGCTAATGCCTAGCTCAATATGATGCACCCACTCATAGGGCGCGTTAAACCAACCCGTACCATCAGCACTCAGATTGACCATTAGGATATGCCCACCCACCCAGAGCATGGCGACGGTTCCCACCACCGAGATGGTCGCTAGCACTTTGGGCATGGCCGTCACCAGCCCACGGCCCAGGGTTTGCATTCCCGAACTATCCCGCTGGGCGAGCTTCAGGCCGATATCATCCATCCTGACCAGCATCGCTACCACGCCATACACCAGAACAGTGATCACAAACGCGACCACCACCAGGCTCGCTAACTGAGACCAGAACCCTTGATGGGAAACCGTAGCCAGCGCGATCACCATGATTTCAGCAGACAGAATCAGGTCGGTGCGAATGGCACCACTCACGATCTGTTTCTCGGCTTCCGGCCCCTGCTCTACCGCAGGCTTTTCGTTATCGTGGCCCCCAGAGAGCTTATGCCAGACCTTCTCTGCGCCCTCAAAGGCTAGGTAGATGCCACCAATCATCAAGATGATCGGCAATAGCGACGGCAAAAAGTGATTCAGCAGCAGCGCCACTGGCAGGATAAAAATCAGCTTGTTGCGAATCGAGCCCAGCGCGATCTGCTTCACAATCGCCAGCTCGCGTTCCGCAGTCACGCCTTGCAAATACTGCGGGGTCACCGCCGTATCATCGACCACCACCCCGGCCGCCTTCGCCGTCGCACGCCCAGCAGCGGCACTCACATCATCCAATGATGCTGCGGCCAACTTCGCCAATGCGGCAATGTCATCCAGTAATCCAATCAAGCCGCCGATGGCCATGGATGCTTCCTCCGTGAATAACAGGTGCAGATAGTAGAGCACATAGCGGCTTGGGCGGATCGCCTCTTTTGCTTCAAGATTCCGACCTGCGCACCTTACCCCAGCAGCACTTTCAGCTCATGACGTTGTTCAGCATGTTTGGCCGCGTTTTCGTTTTTCAGTTTTTCCAGATTAACGAGCTTCCAACGCACAGCCGGCAGGCTCGCCGCCTGTGGGCGATCAATGGTATCAAAATCGGGCGTACCGTCATGCAGGCTCAGCAAGAATCGTTTGGTGTTCTCATCGAAACGTGACTGAATATCTGCAATCAAACGTTTACGTGTATGCAAGAGTTCTTCGAGGCTGACGAGAGTCCTGGTCATACCCTCAAATTCTTGGGCATAAGGCTTGTCAAGGTCGAGCAAATTAGGGCTCAGCAGTTCGTGTGCGGGGCGTGACGAACTCGCGATATAGATCAGAAAGGTTCGGAATAGATCTTCCGTTAGGCCCTCGTTATCGTAGAGCAGCTTCACATCAAAAAGATCGCGCGGATGCTGGCGATCTAATGCTGCGTGCAGTTTGCCGCCGAACAGATCTTCGAAAGAGACGATCTGCATGTCTGCATAACCGAACTCGTCTGCAACAACTTCGGAGACGGAGAGAGTTTCAGGATCGTGCACGACGCCACGTGTGACCGGCGAGGTTTCGATCTTGATCTCAGCGCCACCCATGCGAGTGAGAAGACGAGTGGCGCCACCGCCGCCGCCCTTTATACGTTGTGTTTTGGCACCAGCGATACTGCCTTCAATGGCAGCAGCAATGCGATCCATCGCGTCATTGATTTCGTAAAGACTGTCATTCCTATCTTTCACCGGCAGGTAGGTCAGGTCAATATCGACCGACAAACGCGGAAGGTCGCGATAGAACAGATTTATCGCTGTGCCTCCCTTCAGCGCGAATACATCTTCCTTCGCCACATGCGGGAGAATGCGCACAAGGAGTGCAACCTGCGCTTCATAGGTTTCACGCGCCATCATCTACCTCCGCCTTTACAAACGCTTCCGGCACCATGATGCGATAGCGCGGATGTATCTTGCCCCCTGTCACCAGTGCACGGTCGCCACTGCCAAGGTTGAACTCTGCAGGATCGAGGCGCTTGCGCCAGGGGTGGTCATGGCGATCCGCAAAGACAAAGAACAGCCGCTTGACCTTGATCTTCTTGCAACTGTGCAGCAACGCCGACAGTATTTTCGGCCGCAGTGTCGTCAAACTCTCGAACACCATATCAAGGTTATGAAAACTCTCATGATCGGGCAATTCATCCATGGCTTCCATAATCGCCCGTTCAGGTGCCGACATCTTCAGAGTCCAGTTCCATGGCAGCGTGTCTTCGTCGTTGATGTTGTTTTTGGCAAGCCCAACTGACGGGTCAGCGAACAGTGAGGTGTTGCGGGTCACGATGGGTGCGTTTAGTGGCAGTTTGCTGAGCCAGTTGGGTGTGGCGTTACCATATACCCAGACAGGCGCACTGCTACCCAGCCGCAGATAGTGATCGTAGCCCTGTTGGGCAAGTGCCGTTGAACCACCGACATGGATGTCATAGCGCATAATATGCTGCATGGAGAGCAGGCAAGTTTTCCAATCGATTGCGCCCGATGTTGTTGCGTTCGGCGCAGGGCGTCGGAAGACGCCGCGGTTAACGCGCTCAAGCCAGCCGTTAACAACGTATTTCCGCGCAAGAAAACGGCTGACACCATGCCTTTCAAGCCATGGAGTATCGACCATGTACCCCGGCGGTATGGCTTTAAGCAATCTCTTTAGAATTGCTTCTTTATGTGTACTCATGGTTCACAAATTAGCACTTAACTAAAGAACCTGCCACACCCTCTTTGATATCATCAAATTTTGTGTACTTTTAGTTCACAAATAACCTATTTCTTAAAGAACCGCGGCAAGGTGAGTTGCCAGCTTAACCGCCGTTAAAATCAGCGCCCGCTTGTACCCTAGATACGACCGAACTCCGGGAGCGCAGGGCAAACACGCCTCCTGCAATAGCTCGATTTATGTCAGTTTGCGGAGGATATCAAATACGAGCGAGACAGCAGCAAGACAACACAGGAAGTGCCACCTACTTTGAATGTATGAATCTTTTGGAGATTGGCAATGGAACAACTAACAGGTGGCTGTCTCTGCGGTAAGATCCGAATCGTGGCCAATGGCGAGCCGCTGCGGGTAGGTGTTTGCCACTGTATGGATTGTCGTAAGCATCATGGGGCACTTTTCTACGCGGCGGCGGATTACCCCAAGCAAGCTGCTTATTATCGAAGGCGAACCGCACAGTTGTAAGGGGCGCTACTTCTGTTCGGCATGCGGTTCATCGGTTTTTTCGGTAAGCAAGGAAGAAATCGAAATACACCTTGGCGCCCTTGATTCACCCAATCAATTGAAACCGACGTATGAGCTTTGGAACATTAGCCGCGAGCACTGGCTACCGCCCTTCCCTGACGTAGAGCAATATGATCGGGATCGAGAAGTTTGAGCGCGTTTTTAACGCTGCGATACGTTGGCCTACTGCTACCGCTAGCCAAACCAAATCATGTGCCGAGTATCGGCATCAAAACGAGCCTGCTATTAGAATAAGCGCGGGTTTAGGATTTACCTTGCAGCTTCACTCCCTTAGCCAGGCGCCCGACCACGCTGCCTTTACGGCATAGCACTCTACTTTTTACTGACGAGGTATGGCGGCTTCCGCCACGAGCAGGTGTGGGTAGCTATACTATCTAATCATTGCTATGGGCTTGCACTCACCCCTCTGCCTGATAGGCTATTAAAGCCATTAGGCCAATTACTGAAGCGCTAACGTATGGGTTCAAAAAAGTCAGACGATTAAGCCGCAACAACCTTACTTTCTCGTTGTTGCGGCAGCCTGCTTAAACCAATTCCTTAAAGGTAGGCCGCCGCCAAATAATCTTATTTGCGCGGAGGTTTTATCGTGCCTATTAAAAATCCTCACCTGTGGGCTTACAGCCTGCCAGTAGCGTTGGTGCTACTGGCTCCCTTTAATATTCTCGCGTCGCTCGGTATGGATATTTATCTGCCGATAGTGCCCGCGATGCCGGAAATTCTCGGCACAACACCCGAGATAGTGCAGCTAACGCTTACCCTCTACATGATTATGCTTGGCGTAGGTCAGGTTATCTTCGGGCCGCTTTCAGACCGTTTTGGTCGGCGCCCGATACTGATTGACGGGGTATTGGTATTCGCTGTCACTTCCTTGGCACTCGCGATGACCACCTCAGCTTGGCTTTTCGTTTTACTCCGACTAATTCAAGCTGCCGGGGCAGCCGCAATGCTGGTGGCCGTTTTCGCAACGGTGCGCGACGTTTATGCGGATGCTCCCGAAAGCGCAGTTATCTATAGCTTAATGAACGCGATGTTGGCTTGCGTTCCCGCGCTCGGCCCCATTGCAGGGGCCTTAATGGCGAGATATTTCGGCTGGGAAGCCATATTCCTTGTCCTATGTATCTCAGCGCTCGCAGCACTCCCTTTCGCATTGCCGAAATGGCATGAAACGCGACAAGTTAGAAAACCATCAAACAGAGCCGGTTTTGGCTTAGTGCTTAAAAGCCCTTACTTCTGGGTCTATACGTTGGCTTTCGGCACTGCGATGGGAGCTTTCTTTGTGTTCTTCTCTACCGCCCCGCGAGTACTCATCGAAGGGGCTGACTTTTCTGAACTGGGTTTTAGCGTTGCCTTTGCCACGGTAGCTATCGTGATGATTGCTACAACGCGCTTCTCCAAACGCTTCGTGGCACGCTGGGGAATCCCTGGATGCGTAATACGCGGGATGCTAATGCTACTTTTCAGCGCAAGCTTGCTTGGGTTGGGCGAAATCTTCCTGACAGCCAGTTTCTGGTCTTATGTCGTACCGATGTGGCTGGTTGCGGTCGGCATCGTATTCACAACATCGGTGACAGCCAATGGCGCGCTTCACGAATTCAGCGAGATGGCAGGAACAGCCGTTGCACTGCACTTCTGCGTTCAAAGCCTTATCGTCGGGGTGATAGGAACAGGCGTGGTGATAGCGCTAAATGGTGGCACCGCTTGGCCTCTCATCGCTTATACAGGCTGCATGGCAGCGATTACGTTGGCTGCGCTTGGAGGATTGACACGGTATAAACAGTAAAGATAAATAGCCGTCCCTATTCGGTGGCGATTCGGCCTTTCATAGCAGCGATCGCCACTACACGGAGCCATCCACTGTTCGGCCCAGCACCCAATAACGTGTGCTGCGGCCACCGTCAGGTAGCTTGTAAAGAATAGCTAGACCTCCCAAGGGTTAACTACGCCCACATTAGCCGCCTCAAATGGCGCCATGTCGCGTGATGCGACTTGATAGCCCTGGGATACGGCAATCGCTGCAATATAGCCATCCGGCACGGGAAAACCACGCCCGGCGGTCCGAGCCGTTACGGCTAGTTCGGCATACTTGCTAGCGGCGTCAGCGTCAAAAGGCAAAATTCGCCCTCTGAACAGCGCCATAAGGCCATCTAATGCTTCGTTGAGCATGTCCTTGCGCTTCCCGTTAGGCAGTGCTGCAATGCCAAACATCAACTCAGCCAGTGTGACAGTAGTCAGATACAGGGTTTCGGCCGACTGCTCATTAAGCCAAGCTTTGACGGCCGGATCAGGTTCGGGTTTCATCGCCTCGGAAATGACATTGGTATCGAGAACGATCATTCAAACCTCATCGGCTCAGCAGTTGTCTTGTCGCGAACCTGTTCAATGGCTGCAACATCTTCATTGGTCAACCCAACTTTACGGCCCAAAGCTGCCAGAGCATCGCCCATTTTGAGGCGATTTGCTGGACGTGTGGCTTCTTCCAGAATGGCACGCACTTCAGCCTCAGCGCTGCGATGATTTTGCTTGGCACGGGCTTTCAGTGCGTTATGTACTTCGTCGGGAATACTTCTGATCGTCATCATGCCCATAGCTCGACCTCCTATCGCATGTAGTAATTGCGGCGGCACCCTATCTGCATTCAAAATATCACATCGAATGCATAAAGCAAGCATATGGACGATGCTTGCATCAGAGAGCTAGTTCGCTGAGAAGATCGTAGTAGACCAACCGTTTGCAAGGGTCATGATGGTGCTATCCCAGCACTACACGAGCCGATTGCACCGATGATTAAGATCATATTGTGAACCGATTAAAATTTATATTCGGCTCATGGGCTAGTAAAGGGGGTTCTTATAATAGGGCTCAGCCACGTAAAACATCTAAATTGAGCGCATCGGTAGTTGCTGCAAATACAAGTGGCACTACTGCTCCGCGCCAAAACAGCTATTCACTACTGAATATGAACCATTGCGTCAGGTTCTTTCATGGCATGGGAATGTCTGCCATTCTCAGCAGCCAAATACAGAGAGGGCGGTCTCTTGGACCACCCTTTCGTTCTATGCGTGAAGCGGGAATACGGAAATAAAGCAGATTAGCACTTACCTTCAATACGTAGCTTCTCGCCTTCCTGAATGCCAACTTGGCGTTCTTGCTGAGCCCAGTTTTCCAAATTTTCTGCCAATATGTCTTTATCTTCCACCAAACTGTTGAACTGTTGGCTAAGCGGTCAGCAGCTCCATTTCCCCGCGGCTACGAACCGGATGGCGAATTGTTTCTTTGGCTATATTCACTTCCAATGCCACTTTCGCAGTCTCCAGCACTGCAACATCAATTTGGTAACCCCCTCGGGTCATCAGCCAGTCAAGCACCTCCGCCAGGTGCCAGATTGAGGCACTACCTTCGTGAACCGGCACAGGAAACGTCGCTCGATGGGTAAGCATCAGCTTTCGCATTGCCTGTCGCGAAACGCCCACAACGTCTGCTACATCCGTCAGGCCAACAAGATCCGGCGAAGCCTCGATCAGCCGCGCGGAAGGGATCGCTTTTTTTACGTCAACCAGGGCAGTGTGAACCGCTTCCTCGGCGCTGCCCGCTTCACGAGAGAATTCCAGCGCCAAGCGGCCCGGCTGCCCCACGCCCACCAGAGCATCATCGCAACCGGCAGCACCCAAACGCTCCACTAGCGCATCTAGGTCGGAGTCACTATCAGCCAGTTGGTATTTCAGCGTAAAAACATATTCCATTCTTCAATCCTCCGGCTCCGCTTCGTCTCGACGCTTGTGGGTCGAGCACTTGTCCACCACTCTCCGAATTGCCCGGGCGTGGCTGCCGGGATTTTTCGGTGTACTCTACACGCTCGCGATACAAAACTCACCGCAGCGGCATTCATCATCATTATAGGGACAGTAAATCTTGCCCCAGGCGTGACTACCGCCGACTTCAACTCGCCAGCCCTCCGCTTCCGCATGTTTGAGGGCAGTTTCGATCTCTTTTTTCGGATGTGCTGGACGAGTCATTATTTGCCTCTGAGTATGAAGTCCGCCCCAACGGTTGTCAATTGACAACCGTTGGTACAGCAGTTCATATGCTTGCCGACGTTCATCTAAACGGATAGACCCAAGTGTCTCTTTTAGCTCCCTAATAAAAATTTAAGAAAGAATATCAGTAGGTGCAACACTTAACCTGACGCTGGGGACTTTCATGGCATGGGAGTGTCTGCCATCCTCAGCAGCCAAATACAGAAAGGGCAGTCACTTGGACTGCCCTTTCGTTCTATGCGTAAAGCGGGAATACGTAAATGGAAGCAGGTCAGCGCTGACCTTCAGTGCGCAGCTTAGCCACTTCATCTAACGCCAAGCCTGTCGCTTCAGCAACCTGCTCATCACTCAACACCTCACGCAGCCAGCCCAATAACGCTTCGCTGCCTGCGCGTTGAGGTGCGCCCTGGCGTGTGTATAGGGCGATGGCATCCCAGGGCAATACCGTGCCCCGCGACAGCCGCTTGCAGTAGCAGTGGATAACTATCGAACACAGCACTCTCCGCTGCCGCGATATCAAAGTGCCCCATGGCACGAAACCAGCCACCCCACTCCAGCCAATCCGCCGGGTCAGTGTGGTGGTGCAGTAGCCGCTGGTTCAGCAAAGCGTTGAGACTCAACGGCGTAGTGACCCCTTTCAGGTAAGCAGGGCTGCAGACCGGAAATATCTCGTCCTCGGCGGTGAACACCAATCGATGGCTCCCGCTAGGCCTACCGTTGGTTTGCAGCGCAATGTCGAAGCTGCCACTAAATTCGGTAATCGGCCTTGTCGACGTCGCCAGTTGTATCTCAATGTCAGGATAGCGACGATTGAAGTCAGACAGCTGTGGCATCAGCCAATAGAACGCTTCGCATAACTGGCAGAACATTACGACGCGCTTTTCATCCGGGTCGCCACGCAGCGCCTGAGCCCCGTAGCAATACTTTCCAGCGCCTGGGAGACCGTACGGCCAAACTCACGCCCTTCACGGGTAAGAAACACACTGCGATTACGGCGTTCGAAAAGCATCACGCCAAGGTCTTCCTCCAGCGCACGGATCTGTCGGCTGATAGCCGCCTGGGTCAGGTGGAGCTCATCGGCCGCGCGCGAAAAGCTTTCAAGCCTGGCGGCAGCCTCAAAGGGACGCAGCGTCGCCAGCGGTGGAAGAGACTTGATGAAGTTATCCATAATCTGAGCTCATGCATTGTGACGTAGAAGTCGTTTGAAGCGCTGCAAGAGGCAGCGGCATTCTAGAGCGGAATTCATACCTGGAACGCTGCAATGAAGGCCACCGCTGAACCACAAGATAATATCCTACAGGGCATAAGCCTTATCGTGGGGGCTGTGTTTCTGCTGGCGTTGACCGACGCCCTGGTTAAGTATCTGAGTGCCAGTATGTCGCTATGGCAACTCTATGTCATCGCCTCAACATTCTCGCTGCCGATACTCTTTGGATTGATCATTGGCCATTCAGGCCCCCACCCCAAGGTAAAATCACGCCGCTGGGTGGCGATAAGAAGCCTGCTGCTGTTGCTGATGTGGATAGCCTACTACGCAGCACTGCCGCTGATTCCACTCTCGGTGGCGGCGGTCGCCATTTACACCACGCCGCTGTTTATTGCCGTGCTGGCTGCTTTTGGGGCAGGCGAGCATCTTTCACGCCAGGCGTGGCTGGGCATTCTCTGCGGTTTCCTGGGCGTGGTGGTGGTGTTGCGCCCTGGCGGCGACACCTTTACACCTGCCACACTGCTACCCGTGCTTGCCGCCCTCTTTTATGCGCTAGCTATGCTGGTCACTCGGCACCACTGCCAAAGAGAGCACCCCTTACTTCTCACTCTAGGATTAAATCTAGCCTTCCTGGCAGCAGGCAGTCTCTTCAGCGTGCTGGTGGCAATCAACAGCACAACATCGCTCGCCGAACGCGCGCCATTCCTGTTCGCCGGTTGGCAACCGCTAGACGCCACAGCGTTATTGATCGTGGGCGCCTACGCACTACTGCTGATCATTGTGAATACCGGGGTGGCCAGGGCCTATCAAATAGCCCCTTCAGCTTTGATCGGCACCTTTGATTACGCCTACCTCATCTTCGCCAGCCTTTGGGGCTACCTGCTATTCAGCGAAGTGCCCGATGCCATGACTTGGCTGGGTATGGGCATGATCTTAATCGCGGGGGTGATGGTGTTACGGCAACAGCGGAGCTAATCGATATTCTGCTTACTTCTTCGCAACCAGCACCTATTCGGCATGCGCCTTCTTGATAGGAATGAAGTGCAGCCCCCCCACCACCCCGGCCGCCTTCACCGTCGCACGCCCAGCGTCGGCACTCACATCGTCCAATGATGCTGCGGTCAACTTCGCCAATGCGGCAATGTCGTCCAGTAATCCTATCAAGCCGCCTATGGCCATGGGTGCTTCCTCCGTGAATAACTGTTGCTGATAGTAAAGCACACAGCGGCTGGGGCGGATCGCCTTTTTTGGCCTAAGAGCATCGCCAACACTGTCTCACCGATGGTTTGCCGTTAAGACATATGAGTCATTGTATTAGCCAGTACCAGCATAAGGTTTAATTTACTCTCGTTTTGCTCACCCAGAGTGACTAAAATACATTTTGTATAAACCTCCGCCGTCCATAAAATGCGCCCGAATGGCCTTATGCTATTTGTGTCTGATACGTTAATAGGGCCAAAGGCACATTTCTGAAGACCTGAATCCGTGAAGCCGGCGCCGACACTTTCCCTATCACCGCCAGCGAGCACTTTTTGATCATTCGCCCCGTGCAAGTTGGCTTTCGCAAGCC
>NZ_JBNNIW010000042.1:0-25355 GCF_050269715.1 Halomonas sp. NPDC076908
GCGTTACGACAAGCTGGCCAGTAGCTTCAAGGCCATGGTGACATTGGCTTGCATTGAGCAATGCATGAGAGCCGACTTTTCAGACAGAACCTAGGGGGTACTATTTTGACTAATAATGATATTTTTCGCCGCATACGTTACACCTTTGATTTAAAAGACAGCACCATCGTGGATATCTTCGCCTTGGCAGAGGTCAGCGTAACTCAACAGCAGGTCACCGCTTGGCTGAAAAAGGATGAAGATGACGCCTTTGTTACGATGAAGAACAGAGAGCTGGCGGCATTTTTGAATGGGTTTATTAGCTCTAAGCGTGGCAAGCGCGAAGGCCCGCAGCCTGCGCCAGAAACGCAGTTAAACAACAATATGGTGTTTCAGAAGCTGCGCATTGCGCTGAATTTAAAGGCTGAAGATATTTTGGCTGTTTTTGAGCTGGCAGGTTTTCGCTTAAGCAATCATGAGTTAAGTGCGTTCTTCCGCAAGCCGAGCCATAAGAATTATCGCGAGTGTAAAGATCAGGTACTACGCAATTTTCTACTCGGCATTCAGCTTCAATTACGCCCAAGCCAAGATTCTTCAGGTTCAGAATCCTAATTCCATAGCAACGCGGCAATCGCTTGTATCTCGGTAGAGGCGAGAGGGTTCGTAACATTACTCTCTCTGCCTTATCAATCAAATGCCGAAGCGGCCAGTTAATGCTTTTTCACACACACGAAAATCGCATTTCCTGATTCAGTATCCCAAGGAGTGATGGTTTCGTAATTGTGCTCGAACACACGAACCTCGAAGCAAGGCTCCAGTAGTGCGATTAACTGTGCGAAGCTGACGGCCACCATAGGGTGCTCGTCGTGCCACACCTGCCATCCTTCAGCGTTGGTTTTCTCAATGCTAAGCCTAAGCGATTGTTGTTCACCTTGCCCACTAAAGTGCCAGCCAGAGCAGAAGGTAAATGTATCATCTGCTTGCTTGGCGGTATGTTTAACAGATAAAGCGTTGTCGATTTTATGTTTATCAACCGCATTGAAATAGAAAACACCGCCCGTTTTTAATGCGAGGTAAGCACTGGCAATACACGCTTTTAGCTTCCCGATACCATCGCTATAGTGGATGGAGTATAAAAAGCAGGTGATTAAGTCTTGAGGTACATCAACGTCAAAGTCACCCATGTCTTGCAACGTAAATTGGGCTTCTGGACAACGAGTTGCTGCGATATCTAGCATCGGCTGATTAATATCAAGCCCGCTGCTGGCAAAGCCAAAATCAATGAAATGGCGCACGTGGGGGCCTGTGCCACAGGCTAAATCAAGGTGGTTAGTGCCGCCGTTACCGAAGATTTGATGTAGCCTACGAATGGCGTTGCTTTGCGCTTGGTAGTCAATATCAGCACACATTAAGTCGTAGTAGCCAGAAAGATCGGTATAAAGCGCGTTGGCGGACATAGTGGCCTGATGGTAGCTGAAAGGTAGCGGGTGGCGCATAGTAAACGAGCGGGTAAGGTTTGAGAAGTGAGTGCCGCTAGAACTGCATGGCTACTCAAAAATTTCCCTCACCGCTAAAGAAACCCTGCCGATTACCGATATATACCTAAGACCATCGAAATTTCTCTGGTCCCTGCCAAATGCCAAGAGAGCCTGCCATGCCCAAAATTGTGTCCTTAATCGTCGCCACCTTGCTTCTCACACTCTCCCCGTATGCCCATTCAAATACCAATGCGGCAGAAGCGGCGGCGTTGGCGTGGCTAGAGGCCATAGATCGCGGCCAGTATGAACAGGCCTGGGAATCTTCATCTCCGCTACTACAAAGGCCGCTTTCACCGCATATGCTTGAGCGCACGATTGGTGCTGCACGGCGAGATTTCGGCCCGGTAGAGTCACGTCAACGAGTGCGCGTAAGCCGTGAAAGGTCTATGCCCGGTGCGCCCGATGGCGACTATATGGTCTTTACTTTCCAAACCCGTTTCGCCAATAAAGCGAGGGGTATCGAAACCATTACCCCTCACTTGGAAGGTGATGCTTGGCGGGTTAGTGGCTATTACGTACAGTAACCCTATGTCTCTTATCGCCAACACGCCAGAACCGCCTTATTATGCCGTAATCTTTACCTCGCTACGGACTGAGGTAGATAACGGCTACGACGACATGGCGGTAAGAATGGTTGAATTGGCATCGCTGCAGCCGGTTTGTTGAGTCCACTAAGAATGACGTAGGCGTGAAATTTTCATATCGGACTGATCGTGATCAATCTAGGCCTGGTTAGCCCACATCGAACATCAAGAAGCCCCGCAGTTTGGCACCAGCGGTGGCACCAAAATTTCAAGGCGTCAATTCCGGGTCGCCACGGCAGCCGCCGCGCCACCAAGTGCAACTGCTCCGATTCGATTCGCTACCCGGGTAGCTTTAGGCGTGCGAAGTAGGCGTCGTGCTTTATGAGCCAGAAATATCCACGTGAGATCGATTAAGGCCAGTGTTGCAATAGTGGCACTGGCAAGAATTAGCCACTCTCGAATACCAGCCGCTGAAAGGTTGACTAGCGAAGGCAGAAGCGCAACATAGAACACCATGATCTTCGGATTACCCAGCGTTAGCGCAATTCCGGTGCAGAACATTGAAAGCGCTGACGTCCGATTGGGAATGCTACCTGCATCATTGATTAGCTGTCGCCACATCTTAAATGCCAGCCAGCAAAGATAGGCGATACCGAACCATTTTAATAGGCTGAATCCAAGCTGGAAGGTTTGTGCTAAAGCGGCAAGCCCAGCCATAGCCATGGTAAGCCATATCACTTCACCCACCCACAAAGCGGCGACAAAAGGAGCGACATCGCGCCAGCCATTACTGATAACACGTGAGACTAGGGCTGCAATACTTGGGCCAGGAGTGCCTGCATTGAGAGCTAGAGCACCAGAAAATATTGCTAAAGACATCAGTTCCATATAGCACTCCAATATTAGTTAAACTAATAAGAAATTGGCTTTATCATTACATCACCATCCCAGCCAGCATCTGCATCCCCAGCGCAATCACCAGCACTATCACTCCGCCCACCAAACTGGTCATTAGGGCATGCCGCTTCCACATCTCTTCCACATGATGCCCAAAGCGATGCACCAGCCAGGCCAAGCCAAAGTAGCGCACACCTCGAGAGAGTAACGCTGCCAGCACGAAGAGCAGAATTGGGTAGCCAGATAGCCCCGCTGTAATCATCGCTATCTGAAAGGGTATGGGTAGAATGCCAATCGAAAGAATGGCAATAAATCCATACTGGTTAAAAAACGACTGGAACGCCTGATAACTCTCCTGCATCCCCATAAATTCAATAAACCACGTTCCCACTGACTGGAATAACGCCATACCCACGCCGTAGCCAACGAGCGATGCAACTAAGCAGCCGGCAGTGGTAACCGTAGCAATTATCCATACCCGCCGTTTATTGACGGCCATCAACGGTATCAGCACCAACTCAATGGGAATCGGCAGAATAATGGTTTCCAGGAAAGAGAGGGTGCTGATTAACCACAGCATATGCTTCGAGCCATTAATGCGCTCAAACCACTGTTTGGTTCGTTTTGAAGTGATGGCCACGATGTCCTCCTGACAAACAATGGCATTGCGTTACATGTATATACAACATTGCTTGAATATAAGCCCCATTGCATCTGTATGCTATTGTTTACTGGATGTTGCTGGAAACAAATTATTAGCCTGTTTATTGTGCTTAAGAGAGCTCTATCTTTATGGTCGCTTTTACTAAACCCGTTTTTTGGCGTGATTCACGTATGCCGTATGTGGAGCTGCGTAAAATTAGCGATGCGCGGGAAGTATGCTATGCAGCCCATAGCCATTCCCATTGGTCGCTTGGGGCAGTAACAGCAGGTAAAAGCACGTTTAGCTATCGTGATACTACTTATCAGATTTCCGCTGGCGATCTGGTCATGATGAATCCGCATTGGGTCCATGCCTGCAACCCCATTGAGAATCAGCCGTGGGCCTATTTGATGCTCTACATCGATACACATTGGCTAAGCGAGCTGCGCTACCAACTGGGTTTGATAGAGGCTCCTTGCTGGCAAAACTTCACGACTGCGGTTACTACTCAGCCAGAACTCTTTTCAAGCTATTGCGATATGGCGTCATGCTTGCTGGATGAGCATCTAGATATCGAGGATAAGCAGTCGGTGCTGACTAAGTTCTTGACTTATATGATGCAAGTACTTGCCCAAGAATCTCCTGCTGAATTACCACCCGCTGCTGATGCCTTAGAGCAGATTGCTGCTTATTTACGTGCCCATTGTACGGCTGAAATTACGCTTCAAAGCTTATGCCAGAAGTCTGGATATAGCACAGGGCATCTAATTCGTGCGTTTAAGCAGCACTTCGGGTTAACGCCGCATGCCTACATGCTCAACCAGCGGGTTCAGTTAGGGCAGAAGTCGCTTAAAGAAGGCAAATCCATCGTTGAGACAGCACTAAATTCAGGATTCAATGACCAGCCACACTTTCAAAGAACGTTCAAACGGCTAGTCGCTGCCACACCAAATCAATACCGCTATCCGCTGCTTAAGCCCTAGCCGCTATTCAAATAACAGAAACAGGGCGCTTGCGGCCAAGCAAATAGCTAGTATGCGGTTAATTGTTAGCAGGATGGTGGGTCGATGGACATACCGTTTCAGAAAGGCTCCTGCAACTACCCAGCTGGCCAGCGATACCCAACAAATAGGCAGATAGAGAACGGCGAATAGCCATAGTAGGTAGGGTTCACTACCGCTGGTATAGGCGCTAATGCCAGCAGCAGAGGCCAGCCATGCTTTTGGATTGAGCCACTGCATCAACGCACCTGCCCAAAATCCCGGTGCGGTACTGGCGCCTCGTTCCTGAACCCGGCCATCGTGCTGCAACAGTTGATAGCTAAGGTAGAGTAAAAAAATAATGCCTGCCCAGCGTAAAAGCTCACCCAATAGAGGTGCCAAACTTAGCAACGAGTAAAGCCCTGCGCCGACGCCTAAAAACAGCGCAATAAACCCCAGCGTGGCGCCGGTGACAAATACCAGGCCTTTCGCGATGGGGTAATGAGTGCCGCTGCTCAAACAAACGATATTGACCGGCCCCGGCGAAATTGAGGCGGCAAGTGCAAACGCAGACATGGGTAAAAGAGTCGATGCTAGTAAAGCACTCATGGTCATCCTCCTGAATTTTCAGGAGTTTGCGATGATCGTGACAGCGCGTATTGAACAAAATTGAGGTGGCCTTATAAAAGCCGACTTATTAATGCCTAATCGCTAATGCCCAAACACTGACCAACCAGTCTGCTGAACAAACATTTCAAGCGCTTGGGTGCCAAGTAAGCTATTACCATAGTCATCTAGACCCGGTGACCAAACGGCAATTGAGCCGTGGCCTGGCGCAATCGCCAGGATGCCGCCGCCCACGCCGCTTTTGCCGGGGAGGCCAACGCGAAAGGCGAACTCTCCCGAGGCGTCGTAGTGCCCGCACATCATCATAAGAGAGTTAATACGCCGTGCACGCTGGGGGGCCACAACGCGAATGCCGCTGGGCTTGTTGATACCATCCGAGGCTAAAAACAGCCCGGCGTGGGCCAGCTGTTCACAGCTCATGGCGATGGAGCACTGATGAAAATAAGTGCCTAGAACCTTATCGACATCGTGACGCAGGTGACCAAACGCTTTCATAAAATGCGCAAGCGAGGCATTGCGATCGCGGTGGGCCATCTCTGAAGCGGCCACCGCGTGGTCAAAGCAAATACTGTCATCATCAGCGATATAGCGCACAAAGCTGAGGATTTCCCCCAGCGTCTCTTTGGGCTCATGGCCCATCATGATCGCATCAACCACCGCAATCGCACCGGCATTGATAAACGGGTTCCGCGGTTTACCACTTTCGTGCTCAAGCTGAACGATGGAGTTGAAAGGGTCACCAGAGGGTTCACGGCCTACTTTTGACCACAGTGAATCGCCCATTTTCCCCAGCGCAATGGTGAGGGTAAATACCTTGGAAATGCTTTGAATGGAGAAGGGTGTGGTGGCGCAGCCCGCTGAGTAAACCTTGCCATCGACGGTAGCCAGCGAGATGGCGAAGTTGTTGGGATTCACATGGCCAAGCTCGGGAATATAGTCGGCGACTTTGCCGCGCTTCTCTGCTTTCGCCATGGCAGCCGCTATGTCATTGATTAAGTCTTGCATGGGCTTATTCAAGTATCGTCAATTGGGGCGAGGCGTTACCCTAGCGGAAAATAGCAGGACTGTCTGCTTTACAGTTGCTGACAGACAACGCTATATAAGTGCTAACTACTTACTGTTGTTGCGTTTAAGCATGCGAAAAGGGGCCTGAATGAGCGATAACCACATCGTTATTATTCCTGCAGAGCCTCGTTACTTACCTACTGACTATCAGGTAGCGGCGGTGAAAGAGGTTCTGAGGCAGTGGATGCCAGAGGTTGAAGCGATTGAAGATGAAATATCTGCAAACGTAGAGTTTCGTGATTGTGGCAGCAATTTTGAATACGTTCGCTGTAGCGAGTGTGGGAAAGAGCTCACCATTGCCCAGTGGCACGTTTTGATGGATCAAGATTACGACCTTGAACATGGCTTTCAATTACGCTGTTATCCCTTACCTTGCTGTGGCGAGCAAGCGTCAGTCAACCAACTGCAGTATTCGTTTGTTCAGGGTTTCTCGCGTTTCACACTCACCGCGGTCAATCCCCGCATTGGCCAAATAGATAACGAGCAGGTCAATACGCTGCAACGCTTATTAGGCTGCTCTCCGATTATCATTTATCGCCATATTTAACGTTGCCAGCTTGGGATAGAGGCCAGGAAACAGAGAGCAAGATTCGGGTCGGCAACAAAGCGTAGATCGCTTAGGCTGCAGTATAACTATTGGTGCAGCCCTTAATGCGATGGCAAAAGAGACAAACACAATGAACGATTATGCTCGAATTGAAAAAGCGATGGCCTATATGGTGGCTAACGCAGCGGCGCAGCCTAACTTGGAAACAGTGGCTGCTCACGTTCATTTGAGCGCCTTTCACTTCCAGCGGATTTTTTGCCGTTATGTGGGTATTAGCCCTAAACGCTTTTTGCAAGCATTGACGTTAGAACGCGGTAAGCAACTGATGCAAGCGTCCACCTCGCTATTGGATGTTGCCCATACGTTAGGGCTTAGCGGCGGTTCGCGGCTTTACGACCACTTTGTGCAGCTTGAGGCGGTCACCCCCGGTGAGTACAAGCGCCAGGGTGAGGGCGTGGAAATAGCTTACGGCGTTCATGAAACACCTTTAGGCAGCATGTTCGTCGCCGTCACGCCTCGCGGTGTCTGCCGAATGGGGTTTATCGATGCCACCAGTGCCGATGAGCTACTGGCTCGGCTTGCTAAAGAGTGGCCGCGTAGCACGCTGTGCCATAATCCTGATGCCGCCCGTTTTGCGGTGGAAAAGCTATTTGCTAAGCCCGAAGAAGGGACTGCCGCTTTGTCACTGCACGTGACCGGTACCAACTTCCAAATTGCGGTTTGGCGGGCGCTGCTGACGATTCCAGAAGGGCAGCTTGCCAGTTATTCTCACATTGCTCATGCATTGGGTACGCCTAAATCCTCCCGTGCAGTAGGTAATGCGGTGGGGGCTAACCCAATCGCACTGTGGATCCCCTGCCACCGGGTGATTCAACAAAGCGGCGCCCTAGGCGGATACCGCTGGGGTTTAGAGAAAAAACAGATAGTACAAGCCTGGGAGTGGGCGCAAATAGACGACACGGCGCTTTCTCCCAGTCTAATGGTTTAATCAATTAGCCCATTAGCGTCATAGAACGGGAAAGGGCCAGGATAGTGCTCGATAAACCCTTGATGGGTCACCATACCGTTAGTTGCTGACCATTGGTGCAGTAGGTAACCGGGTGGCTCTAGTTGAAAGCTGGAAGGCCCATCTGGGGTGAGATCCAGGCTAACCTGATGGGAAACACCTGGGCAGCTAACCGCCAGGGTGTTAGCGAAGCGGGCCTGAATCGAACGGTGCAGGTGTCCGCAGAGCACGCGCTCTACCTGGGCGTGTTTGCCAATCACTTCCGCTAGTGCATTTGCATGTTGCAGCGGCTGGCGATCCATATGGTCGATGCCGCTCACAAAAGGGTGGTGATGCACCATCACCAGGGTAGGTTTCTCAGGCTGCTCTGCCAGGGTTACATCCAGCCACTGGAGGCTTGAATCGCTTAACTCCCCATGGGGTTTACCGGGTACCGATGAGTCGAGCCCCACTATGCGCACCGGATAGTCATCCACCACCCACTGTAAATAGTCCGTGTGTTGAAGCAGATAGCGGTGCTCAGGAAAAGCATCGCGCAAGTGCTGGCGGTCATCGTGATTGCCTGGGATCAAATACACGGGCAGCGTTAATTCAGCCAGGATGTGCTTGAAGGTGGCGTACTCGTCCGGGTGCCCAAAATCGACCAAATCACCGCTTATCAGCACCAAGTCAGGACGAGGCTGCAGCTGATTAAGTGTACTGATCGCTTGGCGCAGGGCGTTGGCGGTGTCTACCTTGCGATAAGAGAGCTTACCGCCTGCTTTGATATGCGGGTCGCTAATCTGTGCGATAAGGCATTCTTGATCTGCAACGTATTGCTCGTTAGTGAAGTCGTGATCAGCCATTGGCCATCTCCTTGGCATTAATCGTTGTAGCAGGGGTATCCGGGTGAAAAAGCATATTCGCTGGAAGCTTCAAACCAATAGCGGTGCCCTCTGGCCAGCGCTGGCGCGAGGCGGCTTCAATCTGTAGCGGGGTAGCGCCACCAGTATCCACAAGTAGGCGTTGGGTTTGGCCAAGGAAAATACTCTGCACTACCTTGCCGCTTACATCAGCTTGTTCAAGGGGCACCACCAGGATATCTTCCGGTCGGCAGTAGACAGTGGATACCCCCTGCAAATGGGCCGCGTTTAGCTCACCACCATGTACCACTAACCCTCCATCGGCGTGTGTGCTGATGACTTCCAGACAGTTAACCGCACCGATAAAATCCGCCACAAACGCATTGGCAGGCTGATGATAAATCTCTTGGGGGGTACCCAATTGAGCAATACGCCCTGCATGCATCACTGCAATGCGATCACCTAAGGCCATCGCTTCATCCTGGTCGTGGGTAACGTAGACTGCCGTGGTGCCCAGCTCGCGCAGCAGCAGGCCAATCTCGATGCGCAAGCGGTCACGCAGTTTGGCGTCCAGGGCAGCCAACGGCTCGTCAAACAGAAGCACCTTGGGGCGCACGGCAATTGCACGGGCGAGGGCGACGCGCTGCTTTTGCCCGCCTGAAAGGGCGTCGATGCGCCGATCACCAAAGCCCTGCAAATCGACCATCCTCATGACCTCATCCAGCCGATGTGCAATCTCGCTCCGCGGCAAGCGCTGAATTTTTAGCCCGTAGGCAATATTGTCGGCAACGCTCATATTGGGAAACAGCGCATAGTTTTGAAATACCATCCCCACATCGCGCTTCTCAATGGGTAGAGCGGTGACATCACGCTCGCCAAACAGTACCTGGCCGCCTTTGTCAGGGCTTTCCAGGCCGCTAATAGTTCGCAGAGTAGTTGTTTTTCCGCAGCCGGAAGGCCCAAGCAGAACCAAGGTTTCTCCGGCGTTAACTTCTAAATCAAGAGGCTGTAGCGCCGTGTTGCCGCCCGCAAAGGTGCGGCTGCATTGGTTTAGGGTAATGCTGACAGATGAACTCATAGCAAACTCTCAGATAAAGCCAGTAGGTGTCTTTAGTAGATGGTTAGCGGCGCTGACGGGTAAATCGGCCTGCCCACTGGATAGCCACCAGCAGCGGCACCACCATCACCAGAAAAATCAGCGTGTAAGCTGAGCCAATTTCCAGGCGCATTGAGGCGTAGCTGTCGGCTAGCCCCACTGGCAGTGTTTTAGTCAAAGGGGTATGCAGCATCCAGGTGATGTTGAACTCACCTATCGAGAGGGTAACGACCATTAGCGCACCCGCTAGAATGCCACTCATGCAATTTGGGACGACCACGGCGAAAAAGCGTTGGCGGAAGTTGGCGCCCAGACTGGCAGCGGCCTCTTCGAGCTGAGGGAGATTGGCGGTTTGCATCACGGAGAGCACTGCACGCACCATAAAGGGCAGGGTAAACAGCACATGGCCGACCAGAATAAATAGCCAGCTGCCACGAAATTCCCGGTAGCTGCCGTAGGCCAGCAGCAGAGCCAGGGCAGTGGCGAGACCGGGTACAGCCACAGGTAACAGAAGTAGTTCTTCTATCGCATTGGCCCAGCGGCGCCTGCTGCGCAGCAGGCCATAGGCGGCGGGCACGCCAATTAAAATGGTAATCAACAAGCAAGCCAGCGCCAGTTTTATCGATAGCCAGATGGTATCGGCGTAGAGCCGCCACACCTCATTCACCCAGCGCAGCGTTAGGCCACTCTGCAAGCCAATAAAGTAGTTCTCGGTCAGCCCCGCCATCACCGACATGGCAACGGGCACAATCATAAATAAGCACACCAGCAGGGTGAAAATCAGTTGCAGTGTGAAGCGTAAGCGAGATGTCATGCGGAAGCCCCCAGATTACCGCCTGCCAATCGGCGGGCCAGGCTTAACGCTACCCAGGTGATAACGCCGAGTACTACCGAAAGCGCGGCGGCCATGGCGAAGTTAGCGTAGTTGGTGAACTCACCGTAGATATTGAGCGGAAGAATGCTTAATCGCGTGCCCAGGGTAAACGCCGTGCCAAAAGCACCCATACTAGTAGCAAAGCAGATAGCCCCTGTCGAAAGCAGCGCGGGTGCAATCCCCGGAATAATGACGTCTTTGGTTACTTGCCAGGTATTAGCCCCTAATGAGCGGGCCGCCTCTTCAAGGCTTTGGTCAAGGTTGTCGCAGGCAGCCATCACGGTGGTGATAACGCGCGGAATCGAAAAGTAGAGGTAGCCAATAAATAGCCCGGCCAGTGAGTAGGCGAACATCCAGCGCTCGCCAAACAGCCATAAACTGGTCTGCGCCAGCGCACCTTGGCGGCCACCCAGCATAATCACCAGAAAGCCCACAACAACGCCTGGGAACGCCAGCGGAAAGGTGAGAATAGCGACCAGCACGGCCTTACCAAAAAAATGCTGACGGGCGAGAAAGAACCCAGCAACACCGGCAATGGCAACCGCCGTGATGGATACCACAAGCGAGATTCCCACGGTGGTGACTAAGCTGATCAAGTATTGACGATGGGTGAGAATGGTCAGATAAGTGCTAATGCCGCTACTCCGATCGGCCTCAGCGCCCATCACGATCAAACGTGAAAAAGGCAGCAACCAAAATGCACAGAAAATCACCAGTGCAGGCATTAAAGCAAATAGAGCGATTAGGTTTTTGCGTCGTGTGGAGCTCATCATCAGTGGTCGACGATTGACGTAAGAAGCAGCCCCGGAGGGCTGCTTGGATACCGCTGTCATAATTAACGAACCTCCGACAAATAGCGCTCAGAGAAGCTACGTTGAGCCGCCGCCATGGCGGTGTAGTCGACGGCTTCGGCGCGGGCGTAATCGCTATCCGGTAGGAAGACTTGGCGTGCTTCGTCAGAAATGGCGCTTTCGCGAACTGGGCGCAGGTAGGCGTCTGCCCATACCGCTTGGCCTTGATCTGAGAGCACGAAATCAAGTACCTGCTGACCGTTCTCGGCGTTAGGGCCATCTTTCACCAGGCTCATGACATAGGGCACCACCACGCTGCCCTCTTCAGGAATCACAAACTCAACATTGGCACCATCGCTGTGGCGGGCGCGGTAAGCATTAAAGTCGTAATCGAGCAGGATAGGGATCTCGCCTGAGAGCACCCGTGCATAGCTTGTCTGCTTCGGCACAATCGGGTCGTTATTGGCCAGTTCGTTGAAGTAGTCGATTGCCGGGGTGAAGTCGCTAAGATCGCCGCCCATAGCAAGGTTAACCGCCACGGCTCCCACATAGCCCACAAAGGCACTGGCGGGATCCAGATAGCCCACCATGCCGCGATACTCAGGCTTGAGGAGATCATCCCAGGAGGTGGGGATGGGCGCGCCATCCAGGGCGTCTACGTTAACCATAAAGCCGAGGGTGCCCGAGTGAATGGCAAACCAGTTGCCTTCGGGGTCTTTCAGGCCTTCGGGTATCTCGTCCCAGTGGGCAGGCTGATAGGGCGTCACGACGCCTTCTTCCATGGCCTGAATACCAAAGGTCACGCCGTAGTAGACAACGTCAGCCACAGGGCTACCCGCTTCGGCGACTAACTGGGCTAAGGACTGGCCGGAGTTTTTGTTATCTTGCGGCACGCGAATGCCGGTCTCCTGTTCAATCAAGCGTAACTGGGTGCCCCAGTCAGCCCACTCTGGAGGGCAGTTGTAGCAGATCGCGTTGCTGCTGGTTTGAGCAACAGCGCTTGCTGATACTCCAATAACCGCGGTGACCATTAACCCTTGATAAAGACGTTTAAAGCTCATTTCCTACTCCTCAATAAAAGTGCCTAACGTGGACTAACGGGATGTCGGGGTTCCGACACTTTCGCCCTGACGCAAAGCGTGGGGCAGGGGAGCGGGCATGCAGTTTTCTCCCCGAATCATGGCTAACAAGGTGTGAACCGCGGTGCGGCCGATATCGGCGCGGGGTTGCTCAATAGTGCATAGCGAGGGGTAGAGATGCTGGCCTAGGGCAATACCATCAAAGCCCATCACGGAAAGATCGCCAGGCACGCTAAAACCGCCACGCTGAAGCTCACCCATCAGGCTGATGGCGAGCAGATCGTTGGTACAAATCACCGCCGTGAGAGCGTCTGGTCCTTGCAGCGCAGACCTCAGGATTGCCAGGTCGGCTTGGGTATGGAGGGCCATCTCAATTAATGGATGGGCAGTCAACCCAGCCTCCTGCATAGCCTGGCAATAGCCCTCATAGCGTTGGCGGGCGCGGTCTGACTGAAGCAGTGGGCCAGCCACCATGCCAGTCCGCTCATGCCCCTGTGTGATTAAATGTCGGGCGGCATCAGCGCTAGCGGCATGGTTATCAACGCTAATCGAAGGGAAGCCACTATTGCCCGGTGGGTTATAGACCAGTAAGCAGGGGGTAGTTTCCAAGCGCAGCTTGTCCAGCACTACACTGTTGTCGGCTTCGGCCACGGTAAGTACCAGGCCATCCACGCGCTGGCGCAACATCTCCTCAACAATGTGTTGTTCACGGCTGGGGGCGTACTCGCTGGTGGTCACAATCAGTGAATAACCCGCGGCCCTGGCTGTGACTTCCATGGCTTGAAGCTGTTCGGCGAACACCGGGTTATCAAGGGTGGGCACCATCACACCAATCATCTGTGTCGCTTGCGAGCGCAGCTGCTGGGCGATTTTGTTGGGTCTAAACGCCAACTTCTTCGCTGCACTAAACACTTTTTCACGGGTGGCCGGGCGTACCAAATCGGGACTTGAAAAAGCCCGCGCTGCTGTCGCTCGGGATACGCCTGCGAGTTTGGCCACACTAAGTAAATCTGCCATGGGAATACCTGTTGAAGATGCAATGAGATCGATCTCATTTATTAGGTATCAGCCTAGAGCGGGTATGTGACAGCTAAATGGCGGGAAGATGTATTTTTGAAGTGATTATGATGACAAGTCGTTTAATGCCTAATCGAGTTAGGGCGCCAAGATAGTTGAGCCTGTTTTGGTGGAGCACATTGCACTGGTTTCCAGGGGCCGCTACAGTTTCGCTCCTGTTCACCTGGGCGAGATCAAGCGATGGCCACACTGATGATTCAAGGCACCACCTCGGATGCGGGTAAAAGCACCGTGGTGGCTGCGCTCTGCCGTGCATTGGCAAGGCGAGGAGTCTCGGTGGCGCCGTTTAAGCCCCAGAATATGGCGCTGAACAGCGCGGTGACCGTGGACGGTGGTGAAATTGGCCGTTCGACAGCGTTACAGGCCCAAGCCTGCTATTTAGCACCCCACAGCGATATGAACCCCGTACTGTTAAAGCCGGAAACGGATCGCGGCGCCCAGGTGATTTTGCGTGGCAAGGTGCATGGTCATATGGATGCCCTGGATTATCACGCTTTTAAACGCACCGCGAAAGAGAGCGTAATGGCCGCCTGGCAAGCGCTAGAAAGCCGCTTTGATGTGATTGTCGCCGAAGGCGCGGGTAGCCCAGCAGAGATTAATCTACGCGAGGGTGATATCGCCAATATGGGCTTTGCTGAGGCGGTAAATTGCCCGGTACTGTTAGTCGGCGATATTGATCGTGGCGGAGTATTTGCTCAGTTGGTGGGTACCCTGGCGTTATTAAGCGAGAGTGAACAGGGGCGCACCAAAGGCTTTATTATCAATCGCTTTAGGGGTGATATTGCACTGCTCAACCCAGGCCTTGAGTGGTTGGAAGAGCGTACTGGTAAGCCTGTGTTTGGAACACTGCCGTATCTGCAAGGGCTGTTACTCGATGCCGAAGACAGCATTGGCTTAACCCACGCTGAAAAAGTTAACCAGACGCTCAATGTGGTTGTGCCAGCGCTACCTCGCATTAGTAATCACACCGATTTTGACCCGCTGCGACTACACCCACAAGTTGCTTTAACGTTTGTTGGCCCCGATCAGCCGATTCCTGCCGCCGATGTCATTATTCTGCCCGGCAGCAAAAGCACCGCCAGCGATCTTGAGTGGCTAAAGCGTCAGGGGTGGGATAAAGCCATTCAGCGTCACCTGCGCTACGGCGGCAAGGTGCTGGGTATTTGTGGTGGTTTCCAAATGCTGGGCGAGTGGGTAGATGACCCTGACGGCTTGGAGGGAAAACCTGGGAAAGTGGCGGGGTTGGGGTTATTGCCTCTCACAACCCGCATGGTCGCGGGTAAGCAGTTGCGCAATGTCCGCGGAATGATGGCGCCTGAAGGTGGCGCCGTAACTGGGTACGAAATTCACAACGGCGTAAGTATTGGGCCAGCACTAAGCACGCCGCTATTTGAAATAGACAGCCACCCTGAAGGGGCCATCAGTGAAGATGGCCACATTCTCGGCACCTACCTGCATGGCTTATTTGACCACCCGGAAGCCTGCCAAGCATTGCTTACCCGTTTAGGGCTCCATAATGCAGAACAAAGCGATTATCAAGCTCACCGTGAACGCGAGCTTGATCGCTTAGCCGATATGCTGGAAGCCCACATAGACATGGACGCGGTGCTGGCACTACTACTGCCTGCAAGCAGCGCTAAAGAGTCTCTTTACCCCAATGCTCCAGAAGAAGGTCAATAAACAGCTGGGCAGTAGTGGATAGACTATGTGAGTTGCTGCGCACCAAACCAATCGAGCGCTGAATGCGTGGCTCAGGGAGGTCGCGAGAGCAGAGTGTGTCGTGATCCGGGCCGGGCATGGTCATACGCGGTAAAATAGCCACCCCAAGGCCCGATTCCACCAATCCCAACGAAGTAGAAAGGTGCTGCACCTCGTAAAAGCTGTTGAGGTGGATGCCCTCTGCTGAAAGCGCGTTATCCAGTAGCGTTCGGTTGCCACTATCACGGCTCACGGTGATGAGCCGCACATCCTCCAAATCGCTCCACTCAATCTGCTTTTTGCTGGCAAGCGGGTGGTCCGAGCGCAGTGCTAGTACAAACGGATCTCTCAGCAGCGGCGTAAAGCGCACCTCAGAGCTTTGTGCGCTGATCATGTTGATACCGAAATCCGCCTCGCCATTAATGACTTTTTCCAGCCCTTCGTTGGCGCTGACATCCAAAATCCGGATGCGAATGCCCGGCCACGCCTCGCTAAACACGCGAATGACACTAGGCAAAAAGTAGAAGGCCGCTGTGGGCAGGCAGGCAATCGTCACCGTGCCTTTTTGGTGAGTAACGAGCTCTCGAATGCCTAAGATGGAGGACTCGTACTCCTCTAGCATGCGCCTGGCACGGGGCAGAAAATCCGCTCCAATCGGCGTTAGTCGAGTACGCCTGGTGGTTCGCTCAAGTAGTTCAACTTCAAGGAGTTCTTCGAGTTTTTGGATGCGCCGAGTGAGCGCTGGCTGCGACAAATGCAGACGCTGCGCTGCCTCATGAAAGGTGCCCAATTCAGCGACCAAAATGAAGGCCTGGAGGTCAAGAAATTCGAGTCTGTGCAGCATAGGATTGTTGCGCTAAAGAGGTGAATTAATAACCAAAACACATTAATGCACAAAACGGATTTATAGCAATCTATATTTGCATTTGAGACATTAAACATTGGCTGACATGCTGCGTTCATAAAGTCATCGCTAACTATGGCGGAGCGATATGAACAGCATTCCTTGTGTCATTATGCGCGGGGGCACCTCTCGAGGCCCCTTTATTCGCATGAAAGATCTACCCAGTGATCAGGCTCAGCAGGCCGATATCCTGCTGAGTTTGATGGGCTCCGGCCATGCGCTACAGATCGATGGTATTGGGGGCGGCGACCCGCTCACTAGCAAAGTCGCCATTGTGGAGTGCTCGTCACACCCTGATGCCGATGTTGACTATCTGTTTGCTCAAGTGGACGTAGTGAACAAGCGGGTCGACTTTAACCCGAACTGCGGCAACATGCTCTCTGCCGTTGGGCCCTATGCCATTGAGACAGGGCTTGTGGAACCTCAAGACGGTACGACCGTGGTGAAGGTGCATAATCTGAATACCCAGCGGCTGATTGAGTGCCATGTCCCCACACCGGGTAAGCAGGTGCAGTATGAGGGCAGCGTGACCATTAGCGGCGTTCCTGGCAGTGCGGCGGGCATTCAGCTCAGCTTTTTAGACATCATGGGCAGTAAAACGGGGCAGTTGCTGCCTACTGGCAACGCCTGCGATGAGATCGAAGGTGTCGAGGTGAGCTGTATTGATGCCGCCACCCCCATTATGCTGCTGCGCGCGGAGTCGGTGGGGCTAACCGGCCATGAAGCGCCTGCGGAGTTGGATAATAACGCGGCCTTGTTAACCCGCTTAGAAACCCTGCGCCGTGAAGCAGGGCGGCGGATGGGAATGGGCGAT
Organism: Halomonas sp. NPDC076908; assembly: GCF_050269715.1. Classification (NCBI taxonomy): domain Bacteria; kingdom Pseudomonadati; phylum Pseudomonadota; class Gammaproteobacteria; order Oceanospirillales; family Halomonadaceae; genus Halomonas; species Halomonas sp. NPDC076908. The sequence goes on from NZ_JBNNIW010000042.1 coordinate 16,982, forward strand.
GTAAGCCAGAGCGTGCTGCCCAAGACGGTGCTGATTTCAGAGGCTGAAGCGGCATCTCACACGCTGAATGTGCGCTATTTTGTGCCCCATCGCTGCCATAAAGCGATTGCCGTGACAGGGGCGATGGCCGTGGCGGCGGCGATTAATGTGCCCGGTTCGGTGGCCAATCACATGGCCGTAAGCACCCAGAAGCTTTCTGCCGGGCAGCTGTTATCACAGATTACATTAGAGCATCCTTCTGGTTCTATTGAGCTAACGGCGGAATATCGCCAGCAGAATGCCTTTGACCTAGCGCGCGTGTCGCTTATTCGAACCGCTCGCAAAATTATGAGCGGGCAAATTTTTTACGCGACCCCTTCAAAGGTAGCGGGTAACCACGCCATCGAAACCGTTGATTAAATAACGCTACCCAGATGACTAACCGACAATAATCAATAACAGGAGTATCGCCATGACCACCCTGAAGAACACTCCGTTTAAAACGTTCAAGAAAGCGCTACTGGTCGCTGCTTGTTCCACGCTAGGCGCTATTAGTGTGAATGCTCAAGCTGACGATGTGAGCGTGCCTGACACCATTCGCTGGACCATTCCCTTTGGTGTGGGCGGTGGAACCGACGTATGGGCGCGCTTCTTCACCACGTGGATGAGTGACCATATTGAAGGCAACCCGACGCTGGTGATTGACAACGTACCCGGCGGCGGTTCTATCAATGGCAGTAACCTGTTCGCTATGCGAGCGGACTCGGATGGCAGCCAGTGGATCGGCACTTCTGCCTCCACTCAATACCCTGCCATGTTGCAAGACCGCCGGGTTCGTTATAGCTACGATGATTGGACGCCGATTCTAGCCACGCCCACCGGCGGCGTGGTTTATGCCCAGCCTGGCCTAGGCGATAGCGCAGAGGAGGTGCTGAACGCAGTAACTAACCAGCGCGTTAAGTTTGCCGTGCAGAGCCATACCGGGCTAGAGCTACCAGTACTGATTGCGCTTGATTTGCTGGGGGCCGATGTGCAGGCCGTGTCGGGCATGGGTAGCCGTGGAGAAGGGCGGTTAGCCTTCGAGCGTGGCGAGGCTGATATCGACTTCCAAACCACTTCTGCCTATTTCAGCAGCGTAGAACCACTGGTTGAGAGCGGACGAGCGGTGCCGCTGTTTTCCCTGGGCGTGCTTAACGACAACGGCGAGATCGTGCGTGACCCTGCTTTCCCTGATTTGCCGACCTTCAATGAAGTGTACGAAACCCTGCATGGTGAAGCGCCCAGCGGCCCTGGTGCCGAGGCGTATCGTAAGTTCTTTGCCTCTGGATTCACGCTGCAAAAATTGATTCTACTGCCAAACGATGCGCCAGAAGCGCTGATTCAGGAGTATCGCGACGCGGCGCGCCGTTTTGTCGATACGGAAGCGTTCAAAGAAGCCGCCATGGCCCAGCTTGGGCCCTACACACCGGTGGTCGGTGAGGTCGTCGAGCAGCATCTGCAGGATGCCATGTCGCTGGATGATGCCACACGCCAGTGGCTGGTGGAGTGGCTGTTAGAGCAGCACGGCGCCCGTATTTAACACGCCAGTTAACACTAAAAAGGCACGGCTGAGGCAGTGCCTTTGGGCTCCCTTACATTAAACAACATAAGAGCCAAGACAATGACAGATGTCTTATTTTCCAGTTTGGGGCAGTTGTTTACTGTTCCCCATATGCTGTACATGGTGATTGGTGTCCTCATTGGTCTAATTGTGGGCATCATTCCTGGGCTTGGCGGCATTGCCGGTATGTCGCTGCTGTTGCCCTTTCTCTATGGTATGGAGCCGTCTGTGGCTCTGGGTATGCTGATGGGGCTAGTGGCGGTGATCCCCACGGGCGATACGTTTGCCTCTGTACTGCTTGGCATCCCGGGTTCAAGCGCTTCCCAGGCCACCGTTGTGGACGGCTTTGCGCTGGCGAAAAAAGGGCAGGCGGCACGAGCGCTGTCTAGCGCGTTTTTGTCGTCAATGATCGGTGGGCTTATCGGTGCGCTGGTGCTGACGGCCTTTATCCTCATTGCCCGGCCTGTTGTACTCTCGTTCTCTTCCTCAGAGCTGTTTATGTTGACGCTGCTGGGGCTCTCCATGGTGGCGGTGCTGTCTGGTAAGGATGTTTTTAAAGGCATTGCTGCCTGCGGCGTTGGCTTACTGGTGGGTACCATTGGTATGGCACCCGCCACCGGGGAGTTCCGGCTGCCGTTTGAAATTGACTACCTCTACGATGGATTGCCGTTAGTGGTGGTGGGGTTAGGTATTTTTGCACTGCCTGAAATCATTGATTTATTAGTCAAACGCGGCGCAATTGCCGAGCAGCCCTGCCAATTGGGCAAAGGCTGGAAAGAGGGCGTTAAGGATGTGGCCAAGCGGCCTGGACTGGTAGCTCGCTGCGCGGGCATAGGCAGCTTGATGGGCACGGTTCCTGGCTTGGCGGGCTCCGTGGTGGATTGGCTCACCTACGGCCATGCGGTGCAGAGCGCTAAGGATAAATCACAATTCGGTAAAGGCGATATTCGCGGTGTGATTGCGCCGGAGTCGGCTAACAACGCCTGTGCCTGTGGGGCAATGGTGCCGACGCTGCTGTTTGGTATTCCTGGGTCTGGTACGGCGGCGGTGTTTTTAGGTGGTTTGCTACTGCTGGGCCTTCAGCCTGGGGTGAGTATGCTGGAGACGAACCTTGACCTGACGTACACCATTATTTGGTCGTTAGCCCTGGCGAATATCTTAGGCGCTGCGCTCTGTTTAGGTTTAGCGCGCCCGGTGGCTAGCCTAACGCGGGTGCCGTTCGCGATTTTAGCGCCGCTGATTACCATCTTGATTCTCTTTGCGGCCTACCAAGCAACGCGCTCGCTAGGGGATCTCTTTGCACTCGGCATCATTGGCGCGATTGGTGTGCTGTTCAAGCAGGCGAACTGGTCTCGTCCTGCCTTCTTGATTGGTTTTGTGCTCGCGCCCGGTGCCGAAGCGTACTTCTATCAAGCTGCCCAGTTTCAGGGGGCTGAGGCCTTTATGCGGCCTGGCGTGCTGATCATTGGTGCTCTGATTGCGGCATCACTGCTACTCCCTCCTCTACGCAGCTACTTGAAAAAGCGCCGCCAAGCAAATGAACCCATGACCCATGAGCTTCAGGAGGAAGTGGCTCCGCTGGCACTGGGCGTGATCGATGTCGTGTTGCTGGGTAGCCTGTTAGCAGTGGCGGGGTACACGTGGTGGGCCTTTGCGGATCTTTCCATGCTGGGTGGCATCATGCCTAGGCTGGCGATTGCCATTATTGTCGCGGCGTGCGTGATGGAAATTATCAGAACGGTCATCAAGCCGATGAAGTGGCAAACGCAGACATTGAGTCAGCAGTTGATTTGGGTCGCCGGTTTCTTCGCATTAATAGGCAGTGTGATGGTGCTGGGCTTCCTATTTGCCGCTGCGGTATTTTGCCTTGGTTTTTTACTTGTGGTAGCGCGTATGAAGCCCGTGGCTGCCATGGGTTTGGCGGCTGGCGTGACGCTTTTCTTGATGGGGATGGCGAATTTGCTCACCCTTACCTATCCCACAGGAATGCTGGCGGGGTTATAAAATCGACTGCCTCTGAACAAACACAAAAAGCCATTAAATTGGCTTTTTGTGTTTAAAGAAATTAACGATTTGCGCGCTTCGCCATCACAGTAATTTCAACACTGCTGCCGCCACAGATGTGGGGCGTTTCAGTACAGGTTCGTGCCGGGTAGCGGCCGGGTTCAAAGTACTCTGCGTAAACACTGTCCATCTCTTGGATAGCGTGTAGATCTGTAAGGTGAATATCCACCCGCACTATATCTGCCAGGCTGCCACCTTCCAGTTCAAGCATGCGTGAAAGAGCGCGCATGACTAGGCGGGTCTCCTCTTTCACATCGCCTTGTACGGCTTGACCATTAGAGAGGTCGGCAACAGTCAGCCCCGAAATAAATACATAGTGATCGTCTATCACCAGATGACTACCAGGAAAACTCGGAGTAGGTAAAGTAGGATCGTTCGTAAAGGTGGGCATGCAAGCTCCTTCTAAGTCGCTGATCACACTTATACATCCTATTCGACAGGGGTATCGCAGTAGTGTTCAGTATCAGCAAAAATGAATAGACGCACGGCCAGGCACAAGTCACTGTCAAAATGGCGATGATTGTTCTAGGCTTGCGCCTTTTCTGTCGGCGAGGATATTTTTAATGAAGGTTGTACACGTTAACGCAGAGGCCCAGCGCAACGCCTGTTTGGCACGTTTATGCGCTGAAGTTTACGGTCAAGAAGCCGGGCTGACGCCGCTGGTCGTATTTACCGGTACTGGTAGCGTGCTATTTCCTCAAGAAGCCGCACGTTTGTTTGCTGCCGTCGATGGTAAAGGAAAACCCCAAGCGCTGGCATTGCTAGTGTTAGACGAAGAGGGCGTGGGTATGACGGTAACGCTCGCCTGCGCGCTTGACCAAGCGGATGCGAAGCAGCGCTTAATTAGTGAACTGACGCTAAAGGCACCGCTGCGTGTTGAAGTGGACAGTGCTGAGCAAGAGGCGTTTTACCAAAAAAGTGGTTTTAAGCGTTGGTTTGGCGGTGCAGGTGGAAAACGTATTGGCTTGGGTGCGCGCCATCCTGCTAAGAGTGTAGGCGAGCTAGCACCTACCCTGAGTTTGGATGAAGCGCTTATTTTGCGCCGTTTCAAACATGACCCCAAGGCGTTTGAGGCTGCTAAACAGGCCTTTTTAAATGGCTTAAACGACTTTCCAGACTCGCTTTAATCGCTCACTTGAACGGTCAAAAACGGTGCGTTCCACTTAGGGCAACCATTTTGCGTGCTGTTGTCATATTTTTTCCGTGCTAACTCGATAAAATAAGCGTCATCAATCAGTGGCAATAGCTTATTAATAAGAGGGAAAATCAATGGCACTAACGATAATGGATAATAAGCAGCGCTATGGGGCGGTCAGCCGCTTACTACATTGGGGTATGGCGCTTTTATTTGTATGGCAATTTAGTGGTGCCGCCGCGCGCGTGTTTTTTGAAGACTCCGCTTTAGAGTCTTTTCTTTGGGGAACCCATCGCACGGTAGGTGTCTTGCTGCTCAGCCTGCTGGTGTTGCGCGTGATTTGGGCCTTAGCCAATGCTTCTCGTCGGCCAAAATCGGTTAGCATCATGGCAACCTTTGGTCATCTTGCTCTTTACGGCCTAATGATTGCCGTACCAACGATTGCTCTTATTCGTCAGTACGGTTCAGGCCGCTCGCTTGAAGTGTTTGGAATTACATTGATACCTGGCTTTGAGGGCGAGCCTATTAGCTGGATGACGGATCTCGGCGGTTTGCTACATGGTGAACTTGGCTGGACACTGCTGGCGCTGATCGCAGGGCACATCGTAATGGCCTTCCTGCATCGCAAGCTGACCCACCACGATGTGCTAACACGCATGGCCTAGCAGCACACGTTTACTTCTTTGCCAGTTGTCGCATAGCGGTTTCTAATCCTTCTAACGTCATGGGGTACATGCGGTCGTCAATCAGTTCTCGAATAAGCTGAGTTGAATAGGTGTACCCCCAGGCACGTGGCGGCAAAGGGTTAAGCCATGCCAAGCGCGGAAACTTATCGGCTAGGCGCTTTAGCCAAACGCCACCCGCTTCATCATTAAAATGTTCGACGCTGCCGCCAGGGTGAGACACTTCGTAGGGCGACATAGCGGCGTCACCCACAATGACGACTTGGTAATCAGCCCCGTAGGTATGCAGTACATCCATCGTTGGAATGCGTTCGTTGCCGCGGCGCATGTTGTTACGCCAAACGCCTTCATATAAGCAGTTATGGAAGTAGAAATGCTCCAGGTGCTTAAACTCTGAACGAGCCGCAGAGAATAACTCTTCGCAGACACGAATGTGGTCATCCATGGAGCCGCCCACGTCCAGAAATAGCAGCACCTTCACCGCGTTGTGGCGTTCTGGGCGCATCTGCACGTTGAGTAGCCCAGCATCCTTGGCGGTTTCGCGAATGGTGCTGTCCACATCGAACTCTTCTAATGCCCCTTGGCGGGCGAATTTGCGCAGCCGCCGCAGCGCCATTTTGATATTGCGGGTGCCGAGTTCCAGCGAATCATCGTAATCCCGAAAGCGCCGCTCGTCCCACACTTTGGTGGCGCGGCGGTGACGGGAACCATCTTGCCCAATGCGAATGCCTTCTGGGTTGTAACCATAAGCACCAAAGGGGCTCGTGCCGCCAGTGCCTATCCATTTGTTGCCGCCCGCATGGCGTTCTTTCTGCTCCTCCAGGCGCTTTTTAAACGTCTCAATAAGCGCTTCAAGGCCACCAAGGGATTTAACTTTGGCTTTCTCTTCGTCGGTGAGTTGTTTTTCAAATTCGCGGCGCAGCCACTCATCGGGAATCAACGCCTCGATGGCGGCGTCCATGTCCTCAAGCCCTTTAAACCAGGCGGCAAAGGCACGGTCAAAACGATCAAAATAGCGCTCATCTTTGACCATCACTGTGCGGGCCACTTGGTAGAAGGCTTCCATATCGGCAAACACTACACCGCGTTCCACCACGGCATGAAGATCCAGCAGCTCCCGTAGCGACACAGGAACGCCTGCGCGTTTTAATGTATCGAATAGGCCGATAAACATAGCTTAGCGGCCTGTGCCTTTCTGACGACGGATCATAAACGCCAGTCGCTCAAGCAGGTGAGTGTCCTGCTCGTTTTTGACCAGCGCACCGGCCATGGGCGGCAGCGCTTTGGATGGGTCGCGATTGTAGAGCGCTTCTTGAGCAATCTCATCGGCCATGATCAGTTTGAGCCAATCCACCAGTTCAGAAGTGGAGGGCTTTTTCTTAAGGCCCGGGGCGTTGCGCAAATCGAAAAATACTTCTAAGGCTTCGCTGACCATTCGGGGTGCGATATCTGGAAAGTGGACATCGACAATTGCCTGCATGGTTTCCTGGTCGGGGAACTCGATATAATGGAAAAAGCAGCGGCGTAGGAACGCATCCGGCAGCTCCTTTTCATTATTTGAAGTAATGATAATGATCGGGCGCTTCTCGGCGCGGATGGTTTCACCGGTTTCGTAAACGTGAAACTCCATGCGGTCCAGCTCTTGGAGCAGGTCGTTGGGGAATTCGATATCCGCCTTGTCGATCTCATCAATCAGCAGCACTACCCGCTCGTCAGCGGTAAAGGCTTCCCACAGTTTGCCCGGCTTAATGTAGTTGCCAACGTTCTCGACGCCTTCCACGCCCAGTTGGGAATCCCGCAGGCGGCTGACAGCATCGTACTCATACAAGCCCTGAGCTGCCTTGGTGCTGGACTTGATATGCCAGGTGATTAACTTAGTGCCTAGGGATTCGGCTAGTTCCTCCGCCAGTAGTGTTTTGCCTGTACCCGGCTCGCCTTTGATGAGAAGCGGGCGCTCAAGAATAACGGCGGCGTTAACCGCCTGTTTAAGCGCATCGGTTGCAATATAGGAAGAGGTAGAATCAAACGCCATGGGAGAGCCTCGGCTTGTCGAAAGCGTGGTGATTAATGGATTCAAACAAGTGTACGTGAGGCTGGAAGCCTAGGCCAATTAGGGTGCATTGTTTTACGTTTGTCATGATTCTAGGGCTGTCTGTTGTTACGCTGATTAAAGTAACGTCGCCAATACTGACAAGAGTTCCTCAATAATTATGTCGCGATCAGGATCACATGTAGGAGGATGCTTCCGCTAACAGGATGCTGTTGGGGCTTGGCTGATAGCCAAATCTTGGGAAGGCGAACTTCCATAAGCGAGCGAAGGTGAGGATGGCTACGAAGTTCGTAGTACTGAGTACTACAGCACTACTGCAAGTTAAATCACGTCGCAACCATCTTGGCGCTTTCCCTGTGTTAGAAACGGTGGGCTTTCGCATTCCATTGTCAGACATTGCAGAGGAGGGATTTAATGCGCACAGAGCCCAGGTGAAAATCATGATGCCTCCCTAGCAGTAGGTTTAACGAAGTCGCATTGACACTTTGTGATGCAAAAAGGATACAAAATGATCATTGCTGGTGCACTTTGTGTGTTGTTGTGGGCCGTAGGTTAATGGTTATCAAATGATTGTTTTTTAATATATTGATTTATATTAATTTTTTAAAAATTGGCACGCGGATCGCAATGTATATGGTAAAGGATGAGTGAATAGAGAAACAACAGCTTAGATGGCGTGCTTCTCTCCCTTCTTCATCTACATCGCTACTAACATTTAGCGATAAACCGAGTGAGCTGGCGTGCTCCACCTGGGTCCCCTTCGGGGGACTTTTTTTGTGCGCCCGGCACGGGCGCACTCCTGGAGGTGCAAGTCCTCCCGTAAGCTGGCCACAGCGAACGAAGCGAAGCGCAACTGCGGAAGG
>NZ_JBNNIW010000043.1:0-25026 GCF_050269715.1 Halomonas sp. NPDC076908
CATGGCACTGTCTGGGTGAATGGCGATAATGGCTATATTGCCATGCAGGTCAGTGGGTTAGAAGTGCTTCCGGGGGCCGGTCTCACGGATTCAGGTAAATTAAACAGCGAGGCAATATTTATCCGTTTTTATCGCCAATTTGAAATTAAAGCATGGGACGGCCGCTGGCTGTTGATGACGGAAACATGGATTCCGGATGCCAACCTGCGGGGTATTGGTGTGGACATCACACAAGCAAAGAATATTACGACGGTGCTAAAGCAGGGATGGTGCGCGCGAAAGTGCCATCCCACATTCTTTGACATACTCTGGGTTAGTTACCTTAAGCATGGGGCTCGCCAGCCGAAAAATTGTCGATTCGAAAGCCTTTCACCGCTGCTTAAACACTCCGACGATGCGCTTTATCAGGCTAAGCGCAGTGGGCGGGATCGGATTAGCGGTCCTCAGGATGGCTCTCAAGTAGAGGCTAGCTAAAACTTATCGTTAATTGTTTAGACAGGAAAATAGATAAAAGAATTTTTGGCGGCTGGCACCTATATGGAACCTAGCGTCAAACACAACAAAAAACGGCCACCTGCTATAGTTAGCTAAGTGGCCGTTTTTCATGGAATTCTTGGTCGGAATAGCAGGATTCGAACCTGCGACCTCTGCCTCCCGAAGGCAGCGCTCTACCAAGCTGAGCTATATTCCGAAATGATGCTGAGGCTTAAATGATCTGCTCTCAATAACGGAGGTGGATCATACTTATGCGGAGGTGTTTTTTCAAGCCTTAGACGACGCGATGAGCGAATTTTTATGCTTTGCGATCAACGGCTAAGCGTGCCAGTTGGGCCATGCTGTCGCGATAAACGCTCGGTGGTAGTGCCTCTAACTGTTCAAGGGCTTTGTCGGCCATCTCTTCGGCCCGCTGGCGGGTGTAGTCGAGTGCGCCGGTGGCGTGAACAATTTCCAGTACGGTATCGAGTTGCTCAAGGCCACCGTCACGAATCACTTGGCGAATCAGCTTGGCCTGTTCCGGCGTGCCTTGCTCCATCGCATGGATCAGCGGCAGCGTTGGCTTGCCTTCGGCTAGGTCGTCACCGACATTTTTGCCCATGGCTTCGGCGTCGCCTTGGTAGTCGAGCAGGTCGTCAATTAACTGAAACGCTAAGCCGAGGTAGCGGCCATAGTATTGCAGCGCGTGCTCCTGCTCCGGCGTTGCTTCTGCCAGCACCGCGCCGCTATGGGAAGCCGCTTCGAACAGCATGGCGGTCTTACCCAGAATAGTCTCGAAGTAGTCGTCTTCAGAAATGCTGGGGTTGCCGATGTTGGTTAACTGCAGTACTTCGCCTTCCGCGATGATGCAGGTGGCGCCTGAAAGGATCGCCATAATGCGCATCGAGCCCACATCGACCATCATTTGAAACGAGCGGGCATAAAGGAAGTCACCTACCAACACGGAGGGGGCATTACCCCAGGCGTCGTTGGCGGTTTTCTTGCCCCGGCGCATATGCGATTCATCTACCACGTCGTCGTGCAGCAGCGTGGAGGTGTGCATAAACTCAATCAACGTGGCCAGCGGAATATGTTTGTCGCCGGTATAGTTGAGTGAGCGTGCTGCCAGCAGGGCTAGCAAAGGGCGCAGGCGCTTGCCGCCACTCTCAGTAATGTACTGGCCAATCGTTTCGACCAGCGGCACTTTGGAGTTGAGTTGCTCGACAATCGTCCGGTTGACGGCTTCGAAGTCATCGGCCACCACGGCGTGCAGCGGTGAAGGCGTTGAGCTGACAGGCTTGGCTGGGGAGACGTTAGCGGTCATGGGATCCGTGCAGGTGAAAGCGGTAAGAGCCGCTCGTGGTTGTGGTGTCGTTATGTTCATGCGTTGGGGTCATGCTATGGGGCTGTCTGTTGGGCGTCAAGACACAGGCTGCGGTATCGCTAGCGTGATGGCGTTGCATTAACCATCATTGGCCATTGACAGTGGCCATTAGTCTTGTGGTAAGCACCGATAGTCGCTATAATCCGCGACCCACTCATCATGCTCCCTGTCAGATGGCTCCAAAAGGGGCGCCACTCGCAGCAGGTCGATAAGAGCGGAAGGCGATGAGCGTTGGTTACGCGGGGCGTAACCGGCATTAACGACAAGTCCGGAGAGCGACATGTACGCAATTATTAAAAGCGGTGGCAAACAGTACCGCGTTCAAGAAGGTCAAACCCTCAAGCTTGAGAAAATCGAAGTCGCGACCGGCGAAACGATTGAGTTTGACGAAGTGCTGATGGTCGCAGACGGCGATGACTTCAACATTGGTGCGCCGATGATCGGTGGTGCTAAAGTTTCTGCCGAGGTGGTTTCCCACGGCCGTGGCGATAAAGTAACCATCATCAAGTTCCGTCGCCGGAAGCACCACATGAAGCGTCAGGGCCACCGCCAGTGGTTCACTGAAGTCAAAATTACTGGAATTTCTGCGTAAGCAGCCAATTCCCTTAGGAGGATTTTGCAATGGCACATAAGAAGGCAGCTGGCTCCACGCGTAACGGTCGCGATTCCGAGTCTAAACGCTTAGGTGTGAAACTCTTCGGTGGCCAAGCGGCGACTGCGGGTAACATCATCGTGCGTCAGCGCGGCACGCGTTTCCACGCGGGCACAGGCGTTGGCCTAGGTCGCGACCACACGCTGTTCGCGCTAAGCGACGGTTTTGTGAAGTTTGAGACCAAAGGTCCTAAAAACCGCAAGTTCGTTAGCATCGTTTCTGCCTAAGCGGCTAGCGTTGCGCTCGCAATCGCTTGAAGGCTTGAAAGAGCTGCGATAAAAGTTGCGAGAAAAAAGGCCCCGCTATGGCGGGGCTTTTTTGTCGGTTAAATCTCTTTTCCAATACGCTTTTCCACTATTTTTTTACCATCATGGTTTTACCACGATGCTGGTGGGGATAAAGGTTGGGGAAAAAAGTAGTGCATATTAGGGCGGCGGAAGCGGCCGGGAGAATCCAATGCAGTTCGTCGATGAAGCCTCGATTATTGTTGAGGCGGGCAAAGGCGGCAATGGCTGTCTGAGCTTTCGCCGCGAAAAATATGTGCCCAGGGGCGGCCCCGATGGGGGTGATGGTGGTCATGGTGGCAGTGTTTACCTGATTGGTGACGATGCGCTTAATACCCTGATCGATTTCAAGTTTCAGCGCTTCTATAAAGCGCAAAATGGTCAGGGTGGCATGGGTCGCCAAATGAGCGGCAAGGCCGGGGAAGACCTGCACGTCAAAGTGCCGGTAGGCACCACGGTGATTGATGAAGATACGCTGGAAGTCATCGCCGATGTGACCGAAATTGGCCAAGTGGTATTGGTGGGCGAAGGTGGAAGGCGTGGATTGGGTAACATCCACTTTAAGTCATCGACCAACCGCGCGCCGCGCCGCACCACGCCCGGTACAGAGGGCGATCGCCGTAATCTGCGCTTGGAAATGAAAGTCATGGCCGATGTTGGCCTGTTGGGCATGCCTAACGCGGGCAAATCAACGCTGATTCGTTCGGTGTCTGCTGCTAAACCGAAGGTCGCCAACTATCCGTTCACTACGCTGGTGCCTAACCTAGGCGTCGTGAAGCTGGGGATGCACGAACACTTCGTGATGGCCGATGTACCTGGCTTGATCGAAGGTGCGTCTGAAGGTGCCGGTTTAGGGCTGCGTTTTTTAAAGCACCTGACCCGCACGCGGCTGCTGTTTCACGTGGTTGATGTGGCACCGTTTGACGAGTCCGACCCCGTGGAAGCAGCGACGGCGATTGTTCACGAACTGGGGCAGTTTTCACCAGCGCTTTCTGAGCGTCCCCGCTGGCTGGTGTTGAACAAGTTTGACCTGTTGCCTGAAGATGAGCGTGAGGCGCGTGCTCAGGAAATTATTCAGGCGCTTAACTGGGAAGGCCCGGTGTTCCGTATTTCCGCGATCAGCAGCGATGGCACGGATAAGCTGGTTCAGGCTGCCTACCGCTGGTTGACCGAACAGCGTCGCCTTGAGCATGAAGATGAAGAAGCGCTGGCCCGCGAGCAAGAGATGCGCCGCCGCATGGAAGAAGAATCAGTTGCCCGCACCGAAGCGCGTCTGGGTCGTCGGCGTAATCGCGACGATGAAGATGACGAAGACTTCGACGACGATGATTACGATGTTGAAGTTGAGTACGCGCCTTAGTGGTATTGAGCGGGTGCATTCGGTAGTAAGCTTAAGGTAATAAGCTAAAAAGGAGCTGCGTTCGCGCGGCTCCTTTTGTAAGTGTCTGATTGAGGCGGGGTGGCATGGAAAGTAACGAGCAAATTCTGGGGCGCAGCGCGCTAACCCGTGCGCGGCGGGTCGTCGTCAAGATTGGCAGCGCGCTACTCACTAACGACGGCCGTGGCCTGGACGAAGTCGCCATTGGTGGCTGGGTGGATCAAATCGCCGCTTTGCATCAGCAAGGGATTGAGGTGGTGCTGGTCTCTTCCGGCGCCGTTGCTGCTGGCATGGTGCGCCTTGGTTGGCAGGTGCGCCCCAGCGCTGTGCATGAGCTGCAGGCTGCTGCTGCGGTCGGCCAAAATGGCTTAACCCAGTGCTATGAGCAGCACTTCGCCCGCCACGGCATGCTCACAGCGCAGATTCTGCTCACCCATGACGATCTCTCCAATCGCAAGCGCTACCTGAATGCGCTTTCTGCGCTGCGCACGCTGGTAGAGATGCGCGTGGTGCCGGTCATCAATGAAAACGATACCGTCGTTACCGATGAGATTCGCTTTGGTGATAACGACACCCTAGGGGCACTGGTCGCTAACCTATTGGAGGCGGACGCGCTGTTGTTGCTAACCGATCAGGAAGGCCTGTTTGACGCCGACCCACGCCACAATCCTAATGCCCAGATGATTGCCGAAGGGCGCGCCGATGACCCGCGCTTAGCTGCCGTGGCGGGAAGTGGAGGAGCGCTTGGACGAGGCGGTATGAGCACCAAAGTACGTGCGGCGCAGTTAGCGGCGCGCTCCGGTGCGGTAACGATCATTGCCAGCGGCCGCCAGCCCGATGTTATCAACCGAATAATGGCAGGCGAGGCACTTGGCACGCTGCTGCGACCTGACCAAGTACCCATCGCGGCGCGTAAGCGCTGGTTAGCAGGCCAGCTGCAGGTGCGCGGTACGCTGGTGTTGGATGCCGGTGCGGTCAAAGTGCTACGCGACAAAGGCTCCAGCCTGTTGGCTGTTGGCGTGCGCAATGTACAGGGCAGCTTCAAGCGCGGCGATATGGTGGTATGTGTGGATGAGCAGGGTGCATCCGTGGCTAAAGGCCTGGTTAACTACGGCGCTGATGAGGCGCGGCTGCTGGCGGGCCAGCCCAGCCACCAAATTGAAGCCATCCTCGGCTATGTAGAAGCCCACGAGCTGATTCATCGCGATAACCTAGTGGTCATTTAGACGTGTAAGTGGCTATTTGATCTCGAACGCGGGGCGGTAGAGGCACCTGACGCGGCCAGTCATCGGGCACTATAAATAGCCGCTCATAGCGCGCTTTTTCTGGACAGTGCAGCATCACCTGCTGCGGTGAGCGCCAAGTGTGAACCTTATCAATAATGGCAGGTAGCATCTCCGCCGCAGGGCGAAACGCCTCCCTCGTCGGAGGCGCTAACCAGTGGGGTTTTTCCAGCCGCGTGACCCTAGGCAGTTCAGTTAAACGCGCTACCAGCTCAGGCCAATCGCTTAAAAAGCACCACCTTCCTCGGCGATGGTCGGCCGTCGCGCCTTCCGGCGCGGGCATCTCAGCGTGCCAGGGGTAATACAGCACCCCCGGCATCGCCAGCCGCTGGGTTAGCTGCTCGCCTAAACCTATAGCAGAAACGCCCAGGTCTCGTGGCGCGAGCCAGTGGACGAGTGTCTCCAGCGCAGGTAACGTGGTGGAAAGCGGCAGTTGATGACCACGAAGATGAGCGCACTTAAGCGCTAGGCTGTCCAGCCCGCCTGGACCAATCCAGCGGCTCTGACTGGTGAGTGCGCCTGGCCCTTCAGGTAGTCCCAGAAAGAACTTAATGGCTACTTCCAAATGCACCGGCGCTGGATTATCCCGCGTGCGGTAGAGCATATCCAGCTCGCCTAGCGTATTACGCTTGCGGGTGATGCGCACGTTACGGGCTAACAGTCGCGTATTCGGCGCATGATCTAAAAGCGTATGCCACAGGCGTTCATGGTAATGGCCCATGCGCGTTGCTCGACTGCCGTTAAGCGCTTTTAAAGGCGCTGCTGCTTGTGCGGTTAGCCACTTTTCAACATCATCCGTTAGCCCTAGCTCCGCGAGGCTGGGGCGTCCCGCATGCGGAATCGGCGGTGGTAGCTCCACCAGGTCAGGCGTGGCAATAAGCCAAGCAAGGTCGCGAATAGCAGCAGGCACAAGTGCCTCATGCACGCCCTCTATATAGTCCTCCATATCGTTGGTAATTACTGCAGCCAGCGCGCGGCAAGCAGCGCGATAGCGACTAATAAAATCATCACGCCGGTACCGGCGTAGCGTGCGTAGTGATGCAACATGGTCAGTTCCTTAAACGATGTCAAAGCGGTCAGAAAAAATCCGCGTAGGGGCAATGCCCAGGTGAATCAAGGCGCCTTCAGCGGCATTCATCATTGGGTCTGGCCCGCAAATAAAGTAGTCGCGCTGCTTGTCGTCTTGGGGCAGGCAGCGTTCAATAAGCGCTTGGCCCACATAGCCGGTCTCACCTTCCCAGCCGTCGTGTGGGTCAGAAATAACGTGTATCACGGTCAAGTTCAACTGCTCTTCTAACGCCTCTAAACTCTCGCGAAAGGTGGCTTCTTGCCAGGTTGGGTTAGCGTAAACCAGCCAAAGGGGTATCTGAACGTTGCGATCACGGAAGGTGTACAACATGCTCATAAATGGCGTCACGCCAATGCCACCCGCCATCATCACGATCCCCGAGGTGTTATCCGGGTTAGCTATAAATGCGCCATAAGGGCCCTCAATAAACGCCCGCGTATTGGGCCTTACCCTGGGTAGTTGCCGGGTAAAGTCACCCAGCTGTTTCGCGCTGAATGCCAGTTGGCCATCTTGGGCCGCTGATGACGAAAGTGAGAAAGGGTGCTGCTGCAACGAAAAAGGCGTGTCACCTAACGTAATCCAAAAAAACTGACCGGGTTGAAAGGTAAACCGATGGTCGCCTTCTGGTGTTAATACGAGCGTGCTGGTCTCGCCATGCTCTAACTGATTATCGTCCACTCGCCATGGGCGTTTGCGCATGCGCCATGGCCGTATCAGACGTGTTTCCACCACCAGCCCGATGGGCAGCAAAATTAACAGCGCAAAGCCTAATGAAGTAGTCACCCCTTGGGTGTAGCGCTGCGCCATGAGTGCATGCCCTAACCCACCAGCGACAATAAACAGCGCTAACCCGCCGTGAATCAGCCGCCACCATTCGTAAGATAAACCAAAGCGCGTACGCCATAGTGAACTGATCACTAGCGTCAGGGTGGCGGCAATAAGGGCCATTAGCATCAAGGCGCGCAGTGTTTCGTCCCGCGGGTCTAGGTAGTGAATAAAGTCTGGGTGAGCCATCAGTAGAATAATGGGGTGTGCCAGTAATAAGCACAGGGCGCCAATGCCGATTTGGCGGTGAAACTGAAGCACATTGTCAAAGCCCACCCCGTGCGCAAACCAACGATGGCGGCCAGAAATTAACGCTTGTAACGACATCACGCTCAGCGCCAAAACGCCGAGCATAATAGAAAATTCACCTGCCCAACTGCGGGCAGTGGGCGGTGACAATAGCAGCCACCCCATTGGCAGTAGGGCAAGTACGCAGTAAACGCTCCCCCAGCGGAGGGCTTGTTGGGTCATCGGGCTCACAGAAATTTCTCCTTGGCATCCATGCAGTTGTTCTAAGTGTGGGAAAAAACAGCAATTTCACAAGTGAAACAGCTCAACGGATGGCCAACTGCTACGCTGTAAGCACGTTTTCACATTATTTTCTGAACGTCTTACCCTGAGCCAAGCACAAGGAGCGTATTGAATGGGCGATAAAAAGCAAAAAACCAAAACAAAGAAGAGCCAACACCAGAAGCAGACGCCCCAAAGCCAAGCTGAAAAAACGGCGCCACGCACATTAACACCGGAAGTAGGCGCGGCGCTGTTTGAAGACGCCCGTTCACGACTAGTCGATGTATTCAAAGCGCTCGATATTCACCCTGATGCTCAGTCGCGGCTTATGCAGCCCAGCCTTTCGTTACAGGTGAGCATTCCCATACGCATGGATGACGGCAGTTTGAAAGCTTTTCCCGCGTGGCGAGTACAGTACGATACCAGCCTTGGCCCAGCCAAAGGTGGTGTGCGCTTTCACCCTGATGTGAATCAGCACGAAGTGACAACGCTGAGTTTTTGGATGGCAGTCAAATGTGCCGTTGTCGGCCTGCCTTATGGCGGTGGTAAAGGGGGCGTTCAAGTAGATGCCAAGTCGCTGTCATCATTAGAGCGGGAGCGTCTAGCGCGCGGCTATATTCGCGCCATTGCCGATATTATGGGCCCTGATCGTGATATTCCTGCGCCAGACGTGAATACCGATGCCACGGTGATGGGCTGGATGATTGATGAGTATGAGCATATCGTACGTGCCCAAGCACCTGCCGCAATAACAGGTAAACCATTACCGTTAGGCGGTTCACCAGGGCGCGTGGCCGCGACCGGACGCGGCGCGCTAAAAGTCCTCGACTTATGGGCCGAGCGTGAAGAGCGTAAGCCTGAAGAAACTACCGTTGCTGTGCAAGGGTTTGGCAACGCGGCTTACCACTTTGCCCGCTTAGCCAGCGAGCGTGGCTATCGGGTTGTAGCGGTGTCTGATTCCAGTGGTGCAATTTACAATGCTGATGGGTTGGATATCGAGAAAGCCAAAGAGGATAAAACCAAGCACGGTAAATTGGCGGATAGCAAAACGGGTAAGCTGCTTAACGGTGAAGAGCTTTTAACGCTTGAAGTAGACGTGCTCGCCCTAGCCGCACTGGAAAATCAAATCCATTGCGACAATGTGGATGAGGTGAAAGCGGGTGCCATTTTGGAAATCGCCAATGGACCGCTGACCAGCGATGCCGACCAATCCCTTGCCCAGCGCGATGTGCTGGTTCTGCCGGATGTATTAGCCAACACTGGCGGTGTAATTGTCAGCTACTTCGAGTGGCTGCAAAACCGCGCCGGAGAGAAGTGGAGTGAATCGGAGGTCAATGAACGGCTGGACCTGCTGCTGGGTAAAGAGGCAAGCAAGGTATTAAAGCGGGCGGAAATGGAAAGCATTACCTACCGCCAAGCTGCCTATCGCCAGGGAATTGAGCGTATTGCGGAAGCGATCATGGCACGGGGTAATTGCCAAGATAGCCGTTAGGATGCTTTAAACGCTGCGGGCTCCCATAAAGGGAGCCCGCAATGCGCTCAAATTAACCGCTAAGTGTTTACAGCTTCTTAATTTGACGCGGTCACATTAATCGCGGTCAATAGAGCTAACTTGATCGCTACCCTGGCGCAGGCTGATGTCTAGCTCGCGACCATTTTCATCACGACCCTCAATATCAATCATACCGCTCTTATCAATGTCGATCTCTTCAAACTCAGTCATGCCTTCTGCCTGAGCAACGTTAAGGGCTTGGCGGACATCATCCTCACTCATGCCCCAGGCGCCGGTAATTAAACGCTTACGCTCTTCCTTTAGCATTTCTCCATTGTCGATAGAGAACTCGACGTCGGCGTACCATTCGTCATCAAGCCAGCCTTCTACCTCAGCGCGTCCACGGCTTTTTACTTGAATCTCTTCATACTGAGTGAAACCGTACTCGGTTGCATGGGTCAGTATATTGTCGATGCTATCAATAGGGGCATAATCTGCCTGGGCGCTGCCAGCGGCAAGCAGCAGAGCAGAGGTGGGGATCAGCAGCATTTTTTTCATGGTATTCATATCAAATTCCTTCTTTGCGTGGCTTATCTTTGCTTGATATAACGCTTTGCTTTACATAACGAACGTCATTCAGCGAATGCGACAGGGAATTTATACCACCGCGATACTGTCCTTAAGCTGACAAAACTGTTCATCTAACGTTCATGTTGCCTTTGGCATCCTGGCACTATGAAAAACACTCGACGTTACCCTACTAAACTCCTGCTCAGCTTCCAACGCGGCTGTCGGCGCAACGTCGCCGGTTTTGTGCTGGCTATGTTGATGGGAGTGTTGTTGGCAATATTGTTGGTAGGAAGTGCGGTGGGCGACCAATCTTGGGAGTCGCTGCACGGTGAAGTTCGTCGGGGCGAAGTTGTTCCACTGGAAACTATCTTGGATTGGCTCGAAGCCCACTATATAGGTGACGTGCTCGAAGTTGAGGTGGAGCGCGAGTCGGGCTATGTAGAGTACGAAATCAAACTACTTGGTCCTCAGGGCCAAGTGGTGGAGTTTGAATTTGATGGCAACACTGGCCAGTTGATGTCCATTGAGGGCGTCCGTATTAATGATATGCGCCGCTAATGTTGCTATCCAAGTGGCGACACAAACATAAGGGCAGCTAGCCAATGAAGTGTTTGCTGGTAGAGGACGACCAGGCGCTCGCTCGCGAGCTGAGTCAAGCATTGCGAGACGGGGATTGGCTGGTAGAGCATGCCGCTACAGGTCAGGACGCCGATTTTTTAGTGCGCACTGAAGCCTACGACACGCTGATTTTAGATGTGGGACTGCCCGACGGCGACGGCACCCGCTGGCTTGCTGCGTGGCGGGAAGATGGTATTGATCTGCCGGTCTTGATTCTTACTGCTCGCGAACGCTGGACCGATAAAGCGGCAGGATTTACCGCCGGCGCAGATGATTATGTCACCAAGCCTTTTGAATCGGCGGAAGTGCTGTTTCGGCTACGCGCCCTGGTGCGGCGCAGCCACGGTCACGCGCACCCGGTGCTTAAAGTCGGTGAGCTGAGCCTGGATACGCACACTCAACACGTTACGTTAGCGGGGCGTCCGGTGGGCTTAACCGCTCAGGAAACGCGTCTGCTCGGCTACTTAATGCATGCCGCGCCCCGAGTGGTGAGCCGTACTGAGCTTTCAGAGCATGTTTATGACCGCGACCATGAGCCAGACTCTAATGTGATTGATGTTCAGGTCAGCCGTCTGCGCCGCAAGCTGGGCAGTTGGCGAATTGTTACCCAGCGAGGCCAGGGCTATCGGTTGTTAGCAGAAGAGCCCGCCATCGAATGAGCCAAGCCAAACAAGCGTGGCGTCACCAGTGGGTAGGCCGTTGGGGAAGGCGTTCCATCAGCGTACGGCTGTTGCTAGCCGTGCTATTGATGGTGGGCCTCGCCCTGCCAATTGCTGGCGCACTGCTTGCCCATCACTACCGTACCGCTGCCACGCAAGCCTTTGATCAGCGCCTTGAAGCCACCCTTAACGTCATCATTGCGGGGGTGACCTATGACACCATTGGTCAGCAGCTCGTCCATGATCGTGCACTAGGGGATCCGCGTTTTGACCATGTCTATTCCGGTTGGTACTGGCAAATTACCGATGCTGATCAGCACACCTTGGTCTCACGCTCACTGTGGGATCAACGCCTGCCGGTGATCGAAAATGAAAACCTTAGCGCACGCTCGTTAGCCGGGCCGCGTGGGCAGTCTTTGCGGGTGGTGGAGCGCGACATTTATCTCGCACCCTTAGAAGCGCCGCTGCATATCAGCGTGGCCGCGCGGGATGATGTGTTAGCCAGTGATATCCGCGACTTCCAGCATCTATTGTGGGGTGGTTTGGTGGGACTGGGCATATTGCTACTCAGTGTATTAGCCCTGCAAGTTCGCTGGGGGTTGGCGCCACTACGGCGTATGCGCGCCAACCTGCACGATGTGGAGCAGGGGCACGCTGAGCAATTGGATATCCATCTGCCCGACGAGCTAGCCACGCTGGCGACCTCGATGAATGCAGTGCTTGCCCGCGATCAACGCTTGATTGAGCGTGGTCGGCATACCGCCGGTAACCTTGCTCATGCTCTGAAAACACCTTTGAGTGTCATGCGCCTGCAGTTGCGCCAACTGCCCGAAGCTAGCCGTGCTACTTGGGAAGTCGAGTTAGCCCGCGTAGATAGCGCCGTACGCCACCATTTGGCGCGTGCCTCTGCCGCAGGGGAAGGGGTTCGCTTTGCGCCGATTGATTTACATACCACTTTAGCGCCACTGCTGAGTGGTCTGGCCCGGTTAGCCCAGCGGCGAGGTATTGCACTGCATCAAACTTGGCAGCGTGAAGTAAAAGTGCATATGGATGGTCAAGATATCCAGGAGTTAGTTGGCAACTTAATGGATAATGCGCTGCGCTGGGCGCACGGCGATGTGAATCTGAACGTGCAGGTTAAAGAGCAGCAATTGGTCTTAACCGTCAGCGATGACGGGCCTGGGATGTCAGAAATAGAGTGCCAACAGGCAGTCCAGCGCGGTAAACGTTTAGATGAGCAGCGCTCTGGCAGCGGTTTGGGACTGGCGATCGTCACCGATCTGGTCTCTCTCTATAACGGCCATATGCACCTTACTCGCGGAAACGCAGGCGGGTTAGAAGTGGTGGTGGAATTGCCCATTGTGGCACATGCATAACGGATAACGGACTGGATGAATCACACGGATACGCTACCCGATATTTTAGTTGGCCCTCTGTTAAGGCGCATCAGCACCACCCGGCTGGTGCTCTGGGTCGTCGCGACTCGGCCACTGAATATGACGTTGGTACTGCAGCCTGGGCAGCGTGACACCCAATCAATAGGTTTGGCGCACCATCAGCAGTGCATTGCTATTGGTCAGCGCGCCTTTATGTACCTGCTTGATATTGAGCTTGAATCGCCGCTGCCTTGCGATGAGCGCATTGAGTACGATCTTCAGGTAGAAACCCTTTGCGGCGCTTGGCGTTCGTTGCCCGAGTGGGCGCCGTGGCTCTGCTATGACGGTGCCGCTTACCCCGCTTTTGTGATTGCATCGCGCCATCACCGCCTGATGCATGGCTCTTGCCGTAAACCGCATCATGAAAGCGCTGATGGGCTGGTGCGCGCCGATAGCTGGCTTGCCGAGCAGCAGTCAGCGCCCACCGAGTGGCCCGCGTGGCTGCTGATGACTGGCGACCAGGTTTACGCCGACGATGTGGCCGGGCCAATGCTGCGCGCAGTGCACGCGTTGATTGAAAAGTTAGGGCTGGTGGATGAGCACTTGGAAGGGGCGACGGTAGACGATAGTCAGGCACTCTACCGCACGCCCGAGAGCTACTACCGCCGTGCAGAATTGCTGCCCGATGTGACCAGTAACGTGGCGCTGCGCGAGCGCTTTTTCGGCGGGGTCAAAAAGCCAGTATTTACCTCGGTGAATGCTCACAACCATTTGATGACGCTGGCCGAAATGCTGGCGATGTACTGTTTGGTGTGGTCGCCCGTGGCGTGGCAGGTCATTGCGCCAACACCACCGGCGCTCGATGAAAAAGAGGCTGAGCTTTATCGTCAAGAGCAGGCGGTGATCGATTCATTTGTTGATGGATTACCCCAGTGCGCGCGGTTAATGGCGCACTTGCCCAGCCTAATGATCTTTGATGACCACGACGTTACTGATGACTGGAACCTGACGGCTGAGTGGGAGCGCTGTGCCTATGGCCACCCGTTCTCTAAGCGCATTATTGGCAACGCCTTGATCGCGTATCTGCTCTGCCAAGCCTGGGGCAACGAACCGGATAAACTGAATTCATTAGTGCATCACGCCTCAACGCTACTACGCGATGGGTGCCCGCCGCTGGTATGCCCGGAGCAAGATGGTTTTATCGAGCGGCTGCTGCGCTTTCAGGGCTGGGAGTTTCAGGTGCCCGGCACGCCGACGCTGATTGTGCTGGATACCCGGACCCGCCGTTGGCGCAGCGAACGTAGCCCAACGCGCCCCTCAGGCTTGATGGACTGGGAAGCGTTAATGGAAATGCAGCAGGCATTATTGGGGGCTAAAAGTGCCGTGATTATTTCCCCCGCGCCGATGTTTGGCGTCAAATTAATTGAAGGTATTCAAAAGCTGTTTACGCTTGCGGGTAAGCCGCTGGTGGTCGATGCCGAAAACTGGATGGCCCACCGTGGCGCGGCCAATACGCTGCTGCAGATTTGGCAACACTCCAAAACGCCGGGCAACTATGTGATTTTGTCGGGGGACGTACACTATTCGTTTGTCTATGACATTCTGGTGCGTCGCCAAAAGGGCGCGCCTCATCTGTGGCAGATCACCTCAAGCGGAATCAAAAACACCTTTCCCAAGCAGCTACTCAATACGTTTGATCGGCTAAACCGCTGGCTCTACGCCCCATGGTCGCCACTCAACTGGTTTACCAAACGCCGTAAGCTAAGCGTTCACCCCCGCGACCCTGATCGCGCTAGTGCGGGTGAGCGACTATGGAATGCCAGCGGGATAGGCTTGGTGACGCTGAATGAAAAAGGCCGCCCAGTCGATATTCGCCAACTTGATGTGGACGGCAGCGAAGTGGTATTTCCGCCGCCAGAGAGTTTTAACCAAAACAGCGGATAACAGGCTATGTGCTGAGCATCGCGGCAAGTAACGTGTCGGTCTGTGTGAAATAGGGGCGTCACCTTACGTTCGTAAAAACGTCACCAAGTAGTCATATAAGTGCCCCGCCGTTGTCATCTGAAGCCGTCAGGATAGCGCTATCTTCTAACAACGCCTTTAGGTGATATATGCAACCCTCCTCTTTATCTCTTACTCGTACCTTGATCAGTGCTGCCGTTGCGGGTGCCTTTGCCCTGGCGTCGGTTAATGCCTCTGCTGATCTTTCTTCGCGCTATGTAGATAACGATGGCGATATGGTGGCGGACGCGCCCACGGATGAATCCCAGTGGGTAGACCCGGATACGCTGGTGTTTGCTTATACCCCGGTAGAAGACCCCGCTGTTTACGCCGATGTATGGTCCGATTTCCTGAGTCATTTGGAAGAAGCTACCGGTAAGCGGGTTCAGTTCTTCCCCGTTCAGTCTAACGCCGCCCAGTTAGAAGCACTGCGTGCGGGCCGCTTGCATGTTGCTGGTTTTAATACTGGTAGTACGCCGATTGCGGTGAACTGCGGTGGTTTCCGTCCTTTTACGATGATGGCTTCTGAAGACGGTAGCTTTGGCTACGAAATGGAGATCATCACTTATCCCGGTAGCGGTATTGAGTCAGTTGAAGACCTAGAAGGTCGCCAACTGGCCTTTACGGCTGAAACCTCAAACTCTGGCTTCCGTGCGCCCTCAGCGCTGCTGATGTCTGAGTATGGGCTAGAAGCCGATGAAGATTATGAGACCGCGTTCTCCGGTTCTCACGACAACTCCATTCTTGGAGTGGTCAATAAAGACTACGAAGCAGCGGCGATTGCTAACTCCGTAGGTACTCGGATGATTGCCCGCGGTGTCGTCAATGAAGGTGATTACGAGATTCTTTACACGTCAGAAACCTTTCCCACTACTGCTTACGGCTTAGCACATAACCTGACCCCTGAGCTTGCACAGAGCATTCAAGACGCCTTCTTCAGCTACGACTGGGAAGGTACCGCTCTGGAAGCTGAGTTCGCAAACTCCGGTGAATCCCAGTTTATTCCCATTTCCTATGAAGAAAACTGGTCGGTCATTCGTACCATCGCCGATGCCACCGGCGTTACCTACGACTGCGATTAATCGCTAGCTAGCAAGTTTTGCTCGGCCAGAAGGGTTTCCCTTCTGGCCGTTAAGCTATACATACGAGGTGGGAATATGTTGACACTAAGCGGCGTAGGCAAGCGCTACCCCACTGGGGACCGCGCGCTAAGTGATATTGAGTTATCTCTGCCTAAAGGGCAGGTGATGGCGCTAATTGGGCCGTCTGGCGCAGGAAAAAGCACACTAATCCGCTGTGTGAACCGGCTAGTTGAGCCGACGCAAGGCAGTATTCGTTTGGAAGAGACTGAACTCACCAAGCTCACAGGCCAAAAATTGCGTCATGCGCGTCGCTCTATGGGGATGATTTTTCAAGAGTATGCGCTGGTAGACCGTTTAACCGTGATGGAGAACGTCTTATCCGGACAGCTCGGTTACGTAGGGTTTTGGCGCAGCTTTTTACGTCGCTACCCTCAAGAAGCGGTGACCGAAGCCTTCCGGTTGTTAGAGCGAGTGGGCCTTCCCCACGCGATTGACAAGCGAGCCGATGCGCTGTCGGGTGGGCAGCGCCAGCGTGTTGGTATTGCGCGCGCGTTGCTGCAGAGTCCCAAACTGCTACTGGTGGATGAACCAACGGCAAGCCTGGACCCGAAAACCTCACGCCAGATCATGCGCTTGATACGCGAGCTATGCGCTGAACGGGATCTGGCAGCAATCATTAATATTCACGACGTGGCGCTTGCTCAGCAGTTTGCTGACCGTATTGTCGGGCTGCGCGCAGGAAAAATTGTTTTTGATGGTCTCCCTAGCGAGCTTGATAGCGAGATGCTCACCACGATCTACGGTGAAGAGGAGTGGGACACCACCCCTGAACCGATGGATGAGGACGAGAGCGTAGCGAAAACCTCCGCTAGTGCAGTGCAGCCGGGCAATGTATTGCCAATATTGTCGGCAGGAGGCGCGCGATGAACACAGCGGATACATTGGCCGAACGGCGCCAGCAGGCGGCTAAGCAAGGCCAGTGGCGACGCCTGCCGTTGATACACGATTCCCGCTTACGCCGGGGAATTGTTATTGCGACGGTAGTTTATTTGATACTGGCGCTCTCTACGGTAGACGTTAACTGGGCGCGGGTAGCCGAAGGTGCTGGCCGGGCGGTGAACTTTTTGGGCGCGTTTATGCAGCCCGACTTTGTTAGCCGCCAGAAAGACATCGTGGATGGTTTGTTGGAAAGCTTAACCATGACGCTCACCTCTACGGTGATTGGGGTACTGCTCGCCATACCGGTGGGTTTAGGGGCGGCGCGTAATATTTCACCGCTGCCGATCTACTTTGTGTGCCGCAGCATCATCGCCGTGTCGCGTACCTTTCAAGAGATCATTATCGCTATTCTATTCGTGGTGATGTTCGGCTTTGGCCCGTTGGCCGGGATGATCACGCTGGCGTTTGCCACGATTGGTTTTATGGCCAAGCTGTTGGCCGAAGATATTGAAGATCTGGATTGGCGTCAGGTGGAAGCCGTGCGCGCAACCGGGGCAAGCTGGTTGCAAACCATTAACCAGGCCGTTCAGCCTCAGGTTATGCCCCGCTTGATTGGGCTTTCAGTCTATCGCCTAGATATCAATTTCCGAGAGTCGGCGGTGATCGGCATTGTCGGTGCCGGCGGTATTGGAGCCACGCTGAATACCTCTATCAGCCGCTACGAATACGATACCTCGGCGGCTATTTTGCTGATCATTATCGCTATTGTGTTGCTGTGCGAGTACAGCTCAAGCCATGTCCGTCGCTGGACCCAGTAACGCCCGCCTGGGCCCGTCATGTCTGGCCCCGACATTTGTGGAGACATTCAATGCCTGTTTCAACTTCATCGCAGGGTCTGCCGGTATGGCGGCGCCGCACCACGCGTGCACAGTGGCTGCAATACGCCGCTTGGCTGGCGGGGATTAGCCTGTTTCTACTTTGCTGGAAAACAATTTCCGACAACACCATGTGGGTGTTTGTCGAGGATGCTGGTCGCCAAGGCAGTGACTTAATCAGCCGCATGATGCCGCCGCGTTGGGAGTACGCCAATGTGCTGTGGAAGCCGATGTGGGACACCCTCAATATCGCCACACTGGGTACGCTGATTGGCATCATGATGGCATTTCCGGTGGCCTTTTTGGCCGCTCGTAATACCACGCCCCACCCCTTGGTACGCAGCGTGGCACTCATGGTGATTGTGGCATCACGTTCTATCAATTCGCTTATCTGGGCGATGTTATTAGTAACCATTTTAGGCCCGGGTGTGTTAGCGGGGATTATCGCCATTGCCCTGCGTTCGATTGGCTTTGTGGGCAAGCTGCTTTATGAGGCCATTGAAGAGATCCACCCCACCCCCGTTGAAGCGATTAGTGCTACCGGCGCGAGCCGTATGCAGGTAATGAATTACGGCGTGCTGCCACAGGTGATGCCCGCCTTTGCTGGCATCAGCGTCTATCGTTGGGATATTAATATCCGCGAATCGACGGTATTAGGGTTGGTGGGGGCTGGTGGTATTGGCCTGCAGCTGAACGCGTCAATCAATAGCCTCGCCTGGGATCAGGTCAGCGTTATATTTTTGATGATCTTTGTCACCGTGCTGGTATCTGAATGGATTTCTGCGCGGGTTAGGCACGCGATTATTTAAACGTGCATTGATTTACAGTAGGTCGTTGCACCCGTTAATGAGGAGTCAGCTATGCGTTTTCCTGATGCGGAGATTACTACCATTGATTTGCTGCGCCACGGGGAACCGGTAGGCGGCCGAATGCTGCGCGGGTCTACTGATCACCCGCTGAGTGAAACCGGCTGGCAGCAAGTGACGGATGCGGTGATGCGGCATACGGTTGAAGGTCACTTGCCTTTTGATGCGATTGTTACCTCGCCGTTGATGCGCTGCCGTGAGTTTGCCCTATGGCTAGGTGAAGAGTTTGACCTACCCGTTCAGGTGGACGATGACTTAGCCGAGCTACACCTGGGGCAGTGGGAGGGTAAAACGCACGCGCAAGTATTTGCGGAAGAGGGCACTGAACGAATGAGTGCGTTCTGGCATGATCCTGCCCGGGTGTCTCCCCCCGGAGGCGAAAAGATACAGGCCTTCGATGCACGACTAGCAGAGGTTTGGAAACAGCTGTTAGCTAACCCGCCAGGTAAGCATGTGCTGGTTGTGGCGCATTTGTTTGTGTGTAATGGGCTATTGAGGCAAGTGCTTGAACAGCCGCTATCGCGAGTGCTCGCGATGGACTTACCTTACGCGGCGATGAGCCGTGTTCGCCATGAGCGCCATGCGCTTGGCGAGACCACGTTTGTGGAGTGGATTGGGCGTTAACTATTGGCGGCGAGGCATGCTTTACGCCATGATAAAGGCACATTAGCTTAGCGGAGCGCCTTCCATGCCTTTGGTTAGCCTGTTGTATCTTCCTTGTCGGTTAATGTTGCCGGGTAAATGGGTACTGCTAAGTCTCATGATGGTATTGCTGGCAGGCTGTGCCAGCAAAGATCTTACCCCGATAGAGGCGCCCCCCAACCGCGCTGGCCTCTCAATGGAGCGCGCGCTAATTCTCTCCCATGCCCAGCAGGCGATTGGTACACCGTATCGGTTTGGGGGGAATACTCCTGACGGACTAGACTGCTCAGGGCTGGTGGAAATGACTTATCGCGCCGCAGGTATTCGCGTGCCGCGCACGGCTGATGAGCAGTTTAGAGCGTTACCACAAGTAGATGCCCCGCGCCCTGGTGACCTGCTTTTCTTTGGTGACCGGCGCAAAGCCTCTCATGTAGGGATTTACCGAGGCAATGGCCAGATGATTCATGCCCCAGGCAATGGCCGAGCGGTAGTGAGCGTGCCGCTGGAAATTGATTATTGGCAGGAGCGCTTTTTAGGCGCCGCCAGCCCCGCCCCTTAACTTTTCCTACCAGCGGCCGATAACCTACTTTGCAGCCCGGCGTACCTGGGCTGTAATACAGTGTTAATATAGTGGCGAAAAAACACGCAACTACACGTTTTTTACTCAATGCGCTGGCGCATGATGCCCCCTATATCACCCCTACCAAGGAAAAAAGAGACGTATGTATCTCTCCTTGAAACTGACAAAGGAACTGTCATTGTCTCAACACTCCTCCCTGGCAACACGATCATCATCTTTAAATACTGCTTTGCCCACGGTGTCTGCTAGCGATACAGCATTCACCGCTGAATCGGTTTTTGATTATGCCAATGAGGCGATCATTATTACCGATGCAGAAAATCGGGTAGTAGAGGTGAATCCTGCATTTTGTGAGCTCACTGGCTTTTCACTTGAGCAAGTGAAAGGAAAAACCCCGGAAGCGTTCAGTATTCTGCCCCTGGATAACAATCGGGCGAAGCGTTTACAGCGTGACGAGATACAGCTGCGAGACCGTAGTAAAAGCCAAGTGAGCTATCGTAGCCATGATGGTCAGTATTACCCAGGGATGATGTCGGTGAACCGCGTTCGTAATGAACTAGGAAACATTCATCATCATGTGATTGTGCTTGCTGATCTTTCGGCTATTCCTTCCCATGCGCGCCACCTTAAGCGTGAAGTATATTTTGATGCATTGACGGGCCTGCCTAATCTTCAATTGCTAACTCAGTTAATACAAGAGTCAATGCAGCATGCCGATGACAAGCAATTGCCACTGGCCATTTGTTCGTTAGATATCGATTATTTTGAAAATATTAATGCCCGGTTAGGACAGCAGGTGGGGGATGTATTGCTGGCATCGTTTGCCCAGCGCATTAGCCATCTGTTGTTTGGCGACGATGTATTAGCCAGAGTTGGTGGCGATGAGTTTGTGTTACTGCTACATCATGGCGTAGACGAAGACTTTTTTGCGCAACTGTTGGCGTCTATTCGCCAGCCGTTAATGATGGATGGGCAAAGCGTTCATTTAACGGCAAGTCTTGGGGTGACGTTCTACCCCCATGATGATGCCCAAGGCGATGTGCTGCTACGCCATGCGAATCAGGCCATGTACCGTGCCAAGCAGCGGGGCAGAGATACTTTTCATCTTTTCGACCCTAATCATGACCGTATGCTTCAGGTACGCCATGAGCAGCGCCAACGGTTTATTGATGCGCTGGCTCAAGACGAACTGTGCCTTTATTACCAACCCCAAGTCGATATGCGCCGTGGCAGCGTCGTCGGGGTAGAAGCATTGATCCGTTGGCAGCATCCCGAGCAGGGGCTGCTTTCGCCTGCGCAATTTTTACCCATCATTGATACCACCTCGTTGGAAGTCGATTTGGGTGAGTGGGTCATTAACCAGGCGCTTCGCCAGTTAACCGAATGGCATACTCAAGGCATCACACTGCCCATCAACGTCAATATTAGCCCTACGCATTTATTAATGAGTAATTTTAGCCAGCGGTTGAGCGAGCTGCTGGCACGCCATCCAGATGTGCCGCCAGCGATGTTAAAGCTGGAAGTGTTAGAAAGTGCTGCTATGCACGATGTTCAGGCAGCGTTACAAAATATGTCGCATTGCCAAGCGCTTGGTGTGAGTTTTGCGATTGACGACTTCGGTACCGGGTTTTCATCGTTAACGCACTTGAGACAACTCCCGGTCAGCCTAATTAAAATCGATCAAAGCTTTGTGCGCAATATGCTCAGTGACCAGGACGATATGGCGATCGTAGAGAGCGTGATTTACATGGCTAATCGCTTTAAGCGGCCTATGCTGGCAGAAGGCGTAGAAACCTTGGACCATGCCAAAGCGCTAATGGCTTTGGGGTGTGGGTTAGCACAAGGCTATGGGATCGCTCGGCCAATGCCCGCCCAAGCACTGCCTGGCTGGTTAGCGAGTTGGCCTGATCGTACAGAATGGTGTTCCCTGGCGCATGCTCTTCGCTAAGCAGCCTGCTCATCCATCGGGGAAGTTGTCGTTGCAAGGGAAGTTTGACCTGAAGTACGGGCTTGCTCCATTTCAATGCGCTGCATCGCCGCTTCTAATTTGGCCTCAAGCAGATACTGACGAGCTTGGGCGGCGACTTGATGATCCTTAGGCGAGGGGTCTGCAGGTGCCATGGCTGCAGCGATGACGGTTTGCATTTTTTCAATAGTCGCTTGGGGGTCGCCGGGCACAGGGCCATAGTCAATCGGCACTTCACCCGCGACCGCGTAGCGTTTGCCGTCGGGGCCAACTTCATATTCGTAGCTGGCACCACCGGTATAAGCACCGCCAGCTATTTGGTGTGCCATCTCGTGTTGGCGTACTTCGCGGTCGGTCTGTTTAAGTTGCTCTAATAGCTGAATCTCTTCAGGTGCCATGGGCGTGCCGTCTGCTTTCTTTGGCCCCGCTTCCGCGCCGTTCATTTCGCTGCTATCAGTGTCATTGAGCGAGGTTGAAACGCTGTCTGAGGTGTTGTGATCTGAATTTTTCTCCACCCGCGGGGAGATAGTACTGGCCGCAGGAAGTGCCAAAGCAGAGAGGGAAACCGCGCTAATCGAAGAGACAGCCATAGAGAATTACCGACGCGATACGAGTTGGGATAATATGAAGTATTAGCGAGCGATGCCGACAGTGCAAGTTGGCGATACCTATTTCATCGCATAAGTGACCCATAATGGAATTTAAATACTGCGCTCAGCTATGCCTACCATTGATGTAGTTATTGAACTTACTTATGACGAGTGCTTAGCGCACTACGAGGGGCGTATTGCTAATGTGCGAACTCGCAGCGTGGATGGCCGTTGGGTAATCTTCCCCGCTGAGGCGATTCGCCGTATCGTCAGTCGCGACGGTGTGCGCGGTATTTACCGGTTAAATTTTTCCGAGCAGGGCCGATTTATCAGTATTACTCCCTTACCCAGGCGTTGAGCTATATATGCACCATGATGAAACAACCATCACTTTGAATGACCTTATTTATTTCATTATTCCCAATTTCAATGCCGCTGAAAAATTGGTGCTCTCTACGTTAGAAAGTTTGATTGAAGTGGCCACAAATCCAATTGACATCTTGAAGCGCACTGACCAGCGCCATGAATTTGGGCTAGAGATTCACCGAATTAGAATCAATTTAGAACATTTACTGAACCGTTACCGGACCGACATAGACGCCATTTTGCGCTCCGAAGGTGAGCATCAAGGGCCAGTAGTCGTACCCGATGTACAGGAAGCTGATGCAATCCGCAGCGCTATAGCTATTTATCAACATGTATGTGCTTTCCAGCGTGGTGAGCGCATGCATCCTGTTCCTCGGCGCTAACTAAATGGCAGGGTATAGCCATAACCAGATTTAGCGGAAACAGTCATCACATGGCCTCAACATTGCTTGTATAATGTGGCAATTGGACTTTCGAGCTTACCCGCTTGAAAGCACACAGCCTGCTTACCCGGCTTGGCTGTTGACACATTTGGAGATATACCATGTCTGCCTCACCTGTCACATTGATGGTGGCTCGTCGCGTTGAGCACGGCCGCTACACCGATTTTAATCTCTGGCTCAACGAAGGCCGTGAGCTAGCCGCCGATTTTGCTGGCTACCTTGGTTCCGGCGTATTAGCGCCACCTGCTGGCGACGATGAGTACCAAATTATATTCCGCTTTAGCAGCAGCGACACCCTAGCCGCGTGGGAGCACTCTGCTTCCCGCCACGCATGGCTTGCACGGGGTGCAGGCTTGTTTGAGGCACCCCATGAGCACCGCGCTATGGGATTAGATGCCTGGTTTCAAACCAGCGGTAGCAGTGCACCGCCACGCTGGAAGCAAGCAGTTGCCGTATGGTTGGCTTTCTTCCCTATTTCACTGGTGTTTCAGTGGATGTTTGGCGGTGTGCTGGCTGATTGGGCGCTCGTTCCTCGGGTAGGGGTAAGCACTTTGATGTTAACGCCAGTGATGGTGTTTGTTTTTATACCGCTCTCAATGCGGCTGTTGGCACCCTGGCTCCAAGGCAAATGGTCGCCGCGGGATTTACTGTCACGCTGGCGCCACGCGCACCGTTAATCTTAATTTTTTGCTTTAGATCAACGCTTTCATGGGGTGCTTAGCAGCTATGATGCTAGTCTGAGTAGACTGAGCCTGTTATCGGGGTCTTTATAATACTAAGCTGAATGTAACTGCAGTGAAGGATAACTGTCGCCAGTGCAATGCTGGCGTACACATCAGCCATAGGGAGTGTCTATGATCCACGTCCATCATCTTGAAAAGTCTCGTTCGCATCGAATTCTGTGGCTACTTGAAGCGCTTGAGCTGGACTATGAGTTTGTTGTTTACCAACGCGATCACAAAACACAGCAAGCGCCCTCATCGCTGAAAAAAATTCATCCGCTTGGCAAATCACCGGTCATTACCGATGGTGACCTGACGATCGCAGAATCTGGGGCGATCATCGATTACCTTGTGCAGCGCTATGGCCAAGGGCGGCTTCAGCCCTCACCAGAAGATGTCGCCGCATGGGTTGATTATCGCTATTGGCTGCACTATGCCGAAGGCTCTTTGATGCCGCTCTTAGTGATGCAATTGGTTTTTGCGCAAATCCCTAAACAGTCTCCGTGGTTGATTAAACCCCTCGCTAAGGGGATTAGCGATACGGTAAGCAAACGGTTTTTAACACCGCAAATTAATCAGCACCTTACGTTTATCAATGAGCATTTGCTCGCTAACGGTAATTTTGCCGGGCCATGGCCGAGCGGTGCTGATATTCAAATGAGTTTTCCACTACAGGCGGTTGCCGCTGTTCGCTCTCTCGAAAGATATCCAGCCATTGCCGCTTTTGTGTCACGTATTGAGCAGGATGCTGCGTGGCAGCGAGTGGTTGATCGAGCGGGGCCTCTTACCATGCCTGGTCAGTAATCCACTGTCATGCGAACGCCAAGTGTCGAGGTTATTAGCAATGCTGCCTTGTCAGCGTCGGCAGCAACACTGCCAATCGATGTTTTAAGCCGCGTGGACGATTATCTGGGGCGTTGGAGCATCGCCCTGCTAGCTGTTTTTGTCTGTTTGGCGCTATTGGTCAGCCTGTTACAAAAGCGCCGTATGCAGCACAACCGGGCGCTGTTACAGAGCAATAAAGAGATGCTGGCAACTATTCTGGATAGCGTGGATGCCTATATTTATATCAAGTCCCCCAGTTTAGAGTACCAGTACGTTAATCAGCGTATGTGTGATTTATTTGGCCTGTCACCCGACAACATCATCGGCAGGCGCGATGAAGCGTTTTTTGACCCCGGCAGTGCCGCCGAAATTAACCAAGTCGATAGTGGTGTGTTGGAATCAGGCAAAAAGGTCACGGTAGAAGAGAACAATGTTTTACAGGGTGAAACCCGGGTTAGAACCTGAGGAATCCCCACGAACTTTGCTATCCATCGCATAAGGCCTGCTCTTTGACTTCCCCTTGGAGGCTCGTCAGAACTGTCTTCCAAGAGGGCC
>NZ_JBNNIW010000044.1:0-24613 GCF_050269715.1 Halomonas sp. NPDC076908
CCGCCCCGCAGTCGCGGGCATCTGATGCGTTACTGATCTCATCGACAAGACGTTTGACGCTCCTTCTCGTTCGGCCCTTTGCTCCAAAAAAAAAAAAAACGAGGAGCTACTACGGCCTCTGCTGACTTCTCGCTCCGTGGGGTCACGTTGCCCTTTCAGGCATAAGGCGAGATCTCCCCGGGTAAGAACACACTCCTTCACCGCACAACCGCCGGATATACGCTACGTCGCCTTGGCCACAAGAGCTTCGCGGCTTCTTGCCCGCTCGCCCTGCTTGGCAGCGCCTCCTATCCGGTTCTTGTTCATCGGCTCGCGGTTTACGCTCCACGCTTCCTTCCCACGGTTGGTCACCCTTCCGCAGTTGCGCTTCGCTTCGTTCGCTGTGGCCAGCTTACGGGAGGACTTGCACCTCCAGGAGTGCGCCCGTGCCGGGCGCACAAAAAAAGCCCCCGTGAGTGACGGGGGCTTGGATTGCAGTGAGAGTGTTACGGAGTATATCAAGGCCGCTCGATAGCCAACGCAACACCCTGACCACCGCCGATACACAGCGTAGCGAGACCTTTCTTGGCATCGCGTGCGATCATCTCGTGCAGCAGTGAGATGAGTACGCGACAGCCTGATGCGCCAATCGGGTGACCAAGGGCAATGGCACCACCGTTAACATTCACCTTGCTGACATCCCAGCCGAGCTCTTTATTAACCGACAGTGCCTGTGCCGCGAACGCTTCGTTCGCTTCTGCTAGATCCAAGTCATCCAAGCTCCAGCCCGCTTTTTCGAGGCAACGACGGGTTGCAGGTGCCGGGCCAATGCCCATAATGGCCGGATCAACGCCTGCGTTAGCATAAGCCGCAATACGTGCTAATGGCTCAAGGCCTAGCTGTTTGGCTTTTTCAGCAGAGCAGATCATCACGACGGCCGCACCATCATTTAATGAGGAGGCGTTACCCGCCGTAACGGTGCCATCTTTTTTAAATGCTGGCTTCATGCCCGCCAACTTTTCGGCAGTGACTTCGCGTGGGTTCTCGTCGGTATCAAATACAATCGGATCG
Source organism: Halomonas sp. NPDC076908 (assembly GCF_050269715.1). NCBI lineage: Bacteria > Pseudomonadati > Pseudomonadota > Gammaproteobacteria > Oceanospirillales > Halomonadaceae > Halomonas > Halomonas sp. NPDC076908. Next base: position 1,051 of record NZ_JBNNIW010000044.1, read on the forward strand.
CCTTTGCGCTGCGGAATATGTACCGGCACTATTTGGCTTTTGAAACGACCCTCTTTGATCGCATTCGCAGCATTCTGCTGAGATTGGGCAGCGAACTCATCCATCTCTTCACGGGTGATCCCGTACTTCTCGGCTAAGTTCTCAGCAGTAATGCCCATGTGATAGTTGTTGAAGGCGTCCCACAGGCCGTCATGCACCATGGAGTCAATGGCTTTCCAATCGCCCATGCGCTGGCCGTTACGTGAGTTGGGCAGTACGTGAGGAGAAGCCGACATGTTCTCCTGGCCACCCGCCAGAATAAGTTCGGCATCGCCACAGCGAATCGCCTGAGTGGCGAGGTGTAGCGCTTTAAGGCCGGAACCACATACTTTATTAATCGTCATGGCCGGTACTGCATCCGGCAATCCTGCCTTAATAGCCGCTTGGCGCGCTGGGTTCTGACCTACACCTGCGGTGAGCACCTGACCCAGAAGGACTTCATCAACTTGGTCCGGGGAAACGCCGGTAGAGGCGAGAATATCTTTGATCACCAGGGCGCCTAGATCGCTTGCGGGAATACCCGCGAGAGAACCACCGAAAGCGCCCACGGCGGTGCGGCGTGCCGCAACAATGACTACTTCTTGCATAAGATGACTCCTGGAGTAAATAACAGACACTCTGAAACCAGATGCCCGATAGGCGTACTCTTTCAGCCGTGCTCTTTTAGTCGTGCTCTGTCAACTGTCTCTTCAGCATAGGGGAAGGGGGGGCGTTGCGGCAATACGCTTTTATAGGCAAATAAAAACGGGCCAAATGATGGCCCGTTTAAGCAAGCGTGGAGGAAGTGAAATGTTAGGCTAGTTGCACCGGCATGATGTTGCTGGTGTGGCTAACCTGGTTACCTTCCTGGAGGTAGACCAGTGCGGGCTGATGGTTTTCAAGCTCAGCCTCAGAGTAGTGTGCGTAACTGCAGATAATAATGCGATGTCCCGGTGCGGCGAGGTGGGCGGCAGCCCCATTGATTGAAATTAGCTTAGAGCCTTCTTCACCGCGAATAGCGTAAGTAGTGAATCGCTCACCGTTCTCGACATTATAAATCTGAATTTGCTCGTTTTCGCGAATGCCTGCCATATCCAATAGGTCACCATCAATGGCGCAGGAGCCTTCGTAGTTGAGTACCGCATGGGTAACGCGTGCCATGTGTAGCTTGGCTTTAAGCATAATGGTATGCATGACAGTTCCTATATTCCCCGTTGTTTGTTTATTGGCTGGCTGGTAGCTGAACAGTGAGGTTATCGATTAACCGTGCCGGGCCCAGCTTGGCGGCGGCCAGCAGCACCGCGTGGCGGGTGGTAGGATCCACTGGTGCAAGTGAGACATCGCGCAGCTCCAGGTAGTCCGGCGTAAAACCCGCATCCGCTAGCAACGTTTTACCCTGGTGTAATAGGTCTTCCATGGGCTCGCCACGCTCCAGTGCATCGCGTAGCGTACATAAGATGCGAAATAGCGCAGGGGCTTGCGCCCGCTCTTCGCTACTCAAATAGCCATTACGCGATGAAAGCGCCAACCCGTCCGCTGCTCGCACGATGGGCACGCCGATGATCTCAATGGGCATGTGCAGGTCGCGCACCAGCTTACGAATCACCGCAAGCTGCTGGTAATCTTTCTCGCCAAAGCAGGCAACGTCTGGCTGCACCAGGTTAAACAGCATGCTGACGACCGTTGAAACGCCATCAAAATGTCCAGGGCGGGAGCCACCGCACAATCCTTCACCAACGACAGGGACGTGGACGCGGGTCTGAGTATCTAAACCATTTGGATAGAGAGCGCTTACCGCAGGGGCGAATAGCACATCACAGCCAGCCTCGGTCAGCTGTGCCTGGTCGGCGCTAAACGTTCTAGGGTAACCATCAAGGTCTTCCCCGGGGCCGAACTGCATCGGGTTTACAAACAGGCTGGAGACCACAATGTCAGCATGCTGGCGCGCGCAGGCGACTAGCGCTAAGTGCCCAGCGTGCAGGTTTCCCATCGTGGGCACCAGGGCAATACGCAGGCCTTGTTGGCGGTGTTCCCGCAACGTGCTGCGTAGCTGATCAATTTCTCGCAAAGTGCGCATAGTGGATGTGTCTTCTTTTAAAAGCGGTCTTCAGAAACGATCTTTAGAAGCAGTCTTTAGAAGCAGTCTTTAGAAACAGTCTTCAGAAGCAGTGCTCTTGGGCCGGGAAGGTGCGTGTTTTGACCGCTTCGTGGTAGTGCTGGAAGGCAGTTTGAATGCTATCGGCGTCTACCATAAAGTTTTTCACGAAGCGCGGTGTGCGGCCGTGGGTAACACCCAGCACATCGTGCATTACCAGAATCTGACCATCAGTGTCGGGGCCAGCGCCTATGCCAATCACCGGTACATTCAGTGCTTCGGTGACTGCTTTACCCAGACTGGCGGGCACGCACTCAAGCAGAATGACCGATGCACCCGCTTCGACAAGCACTTTTGCGTCATTAATGATGCGTTCCGCGTGAGCGGCTTCGCGCCCCTGAACTTTATAGCCACCGAGTTGGTGCACGGTTTGTGGCGTTAAGCCTAAGTGAGCGCAAACCGGTACGCCGCGACGGGTCAATTCACGGATATCATCGGCCATCCACGCTTCGCCTTCCAGTTTGACCAGTTCAGCGCCCGCGCGCATAACGGCCGCGGCATCTTCGAGCAGGCGTTCGGTGGTGGTATTGCTCATAAAGGGTAGGTCCACCATCAGCAGGCTGTGGCCTTTACCACGTGCGGCACAGTGGGTGTGGTAGACGATGTCTTCAATAGTGACGGGCAGGGTGCTGTTATGGCCCTGCAGTACCATGCCCAGTGAATCACCGACGAGCAGAACGTCGATGCCGGCTTGGCTTGCCGCGTGGGCAAAGGAGGCATCGTAAGCGGTGAGGCAACTGAACGTCTCGCCAGCCTGCTTATAGGCCTGCAGCGTGCTTAGAGTGACGGTTTTCATGGCGTGCTCTCTTATTTTACGTACGTAAGGCCAGCGCGACATAGGCTACCGACCATTATTAACGCTGCATCCCTGCATGCGTGAAGTGGCTTAACCGGCAATTGTTACCTGAATGGTGTGTCGGTGTCGAGATTTGTGTCAGATGGTAGCGTTGCCCGCACACTAGGCGTGGGGTAGGCGTTCCAGGTCCGGTAACTCGATACCTGCAAGCCAGGCCGTTATCGGTTGTTGATGCAGGTTCAGTGAGGGTGCAATCTCAGCCAGTGGTGCCAGTACAAAGGCGCGCGCGGTCATTTGTGGGTGGGGTACGTTTAGCCGTGGTGTGCTGATCTGGCTATTGCCATAGAGCAGCAGGTCGAGATCAAGGGTGCGTGGCCCCCAGTGACGCTGGCGCTGGCGGCGATGCTGCTGCTCTAACGCCTGAAGCTGGTCGAGCAGCGCCAGTGGTGAGAGGCGCGTTTCCAGCGCCGCAACAGCGTTAATAAAGTCCGGCTGATCTTGCGGCCCCACTGGGCGACTGACGTAGAGCGATGAAGTTGCTACCAAGCGGCTCAGTGGCAGCATGGCCAGCTCAACAAGCGCTTGGCGAACCTGCTCAAGGGGGGAAGCAAGATTACTGCCTAAACCAATATAAGTGAGCTGGGTCGACATCACTCGCTACTCAGACGCAGGACTAGAGGGTTTGCGCCGCCTCTTACGACGACGATCACCTTGGCTTGCAGGATCGCCGCCAACCTTTTGCAGCAAGCGGCGCTGTTCGTGCTCATCGCCGCGCTGGAAGGCTGTCCACCAGTCGCCTAGACCGCGGGGTATTTCACCGGCCTGCTCGCGCAGCAGTAGCAGGTCATAACCCGCCCGGAAGCGCGGATGCTCGCGGGTTTGGAAAGCTTTTTTACCACGCCGCTGGGGTAAACGCTGCTGCAATTCCCAAATTTCACGCATGGGAATACCAAAGCGCTTGGGAATCGAGGTGAACTCTAACTGACGAGAAACGACCTGCTGAGCAGCTGCTTGCAAGGCGGGAATAGCTGGCATACCTTCTTGTTCGAGCTCTTCCTGGCGCTGTTTGACCGGCGCCCACAGGAATGCTGCGAGTAGAAAAGCGGGCGTGACCGGGCGCTCTTCAGCAATCCGCTTGTCGGTATTGGTCAGCGCTTGCTCAATCAGCTCTTCCGCCCAAGCGGCGTCGGCCATGGCCTCTTCAGCTTCGGGAAATAGCATGCCGAACAGGCCATAGTGGCTGAGTAGGCGGAACGTAACGAGACCGTGGCCCGACATGAATAGCTTGAGTACTTCATCGAATAGGCGCGCTGGGGGGATTTGCAGCAGCAGCGGCGCCTGATCATACATTGGCGCTTCAGTGGCCGGGTCCAGCGTGAAGTCGAGCTTAGCCGCGAAGCGCACTGCCCGCAGCATACGCACGGGGTCTTCGCGGTAACGTGTGGTCGGGTCACCAATCAAACGCAGTGTGCGAGTTTTTATATCGTCAGCACCGTTGGCAAAATCGGTGATGCTGAAGTCGGCGATATTGTAGTAGAGCGCATTGATGGTGAAGTCGCGACGCAGCGCATCTTCTTCGATGTTGCCCCACACATTGTCGCGCAGTAACAACCCTTCATCGGACTGGTGGGCGATATGATCGCCATGCTCGTCTTGGGGTTTGCCACGGAAGGTGGTGACCTCAATGACCTCGCGGCCAAAGCGCACATGGACAATCCGAAAACGGCGGCCGATCAGACGCGAGTTACGAAACAGGTCGCGTACTTGCTCGGGGGTGGCATTGGTGGCTACATCAAAATCTTTAGGCATCTTACCAAGCAGCGCGTCACGGATACAGCCGCCAACTAAATAGGCCTCGAAACCCGCGCCGCTAAGGCGATAAAGCACTTTTAAAGCGGCATCGCTAATATGCTGGCGAGAAACAGGATGCTCTGACCGAGGGATGTTGCGCGGAGAGAGTGCAGTAGTGGTGCTCTCTTGGGGATCAGGCAATGTTTTCAATTGCTCCCCCGGGCTATGTAGGAAACGGGTAAATCCTTTAAACATGCGATAACTTCAACTCGCAGGGTAGGTAAAATGATCGAAAAGAAGTCGTTAAAACCACTTTAAACGAGCACCAAATAAAAATAATAGTGGCTGAGTGTAGCCGACCCTCTATGGCTTGCAAAGAGGGGCTTGCAAAGCACCTGACGTTGGCTTGTATAACTCAAGGGAGCAAACACGGAAAGGGGAGGCTAAGAGAGCCTCCCCTATTAAGCAATTAATCAGCATCCATGCTGCTATTTTTCTTCATGATGGCACATCGCCCTGAATACGCACCGCAGTCGGTAGGCGTAAGGATCACGATGGTTCCGACCGCCTCGTATTCAAAACAATAATCCAACCGCGAACTCTCTTCCCCCGGGGAATTATTATTGGCGCCGGGGTGTACACACTGACTGCTATTGTTGTTGTTAGAATGTCAATTCGTGGTGTACGTCGCGTCCTTTCGGGCTACTTGCTCGTTTTATTATTGTTCGCTGCGCCTGTGCTGCCTGCGCCAGCAAGTAATGAGATTCAAGCCTGTTGTTCTTATTAGTACCGTTATCTCTACCTGGCCCTGTTGTTCTTGTTATGGCTCTGGTTGGGGCGTGGTCATGTTGTTTTTGTTGGTGACCTACCGCTATGCCCAGTTTGTTTTTCTTACCCAGTAATATTGCAGGCGCTGTGCCACCTGCTGGATAAATCATAAATTTCATAAGGTTGGCGGTTTTCGTCTCAACAAGAAATTTTACAGCGCAGGAAGTGTTACCCCTTTCGAGCAGGTTTGTGCGCTGGGTTGTGTGGGAAGGTAACAGTGAAATAATTAAGTAAGCCGAAATATTTCTTATTTAAATCAGCATATTAGGCAATAGTCGTAGCCGGGTTATGTTGATTTGGTTATGTCGATTTGAATAGGAGACGTTTAACTGGGACGTCGAGCGGTTTTTTTACGAGGTATGCCAAGCCGCTGGCGGCGCTCCCAAAGATTTTTGCGGCTAATGCCAAGTTTCTGTGCCAGTTCGGTTTCGCTCATTTGATCTTGATGCTCAAGCACAAAGTGCTGAAAGTAATCTTCTAACGAGAGGTCGTCTTCATTCTCTTCAACGACCTTATCCACGCTGCCACCGCTTGTTGAGGTGTTAGCAGACGGTGTATGGGGGCGTGGGGTGGGGGGCGCTAATCCCAAATCATCCGGGTGAATCAGATGCCCTTCGGCAAGAATAACCCCGCGCTCAAGGGCATTCTCCAGTTCACGCACGTTGCCCGGCCAAGGGTAATCGCGCAGATCCTGGCGGGCGGCGCGGGATAGGCGCAGGCCGGTGCGCTCGTGACGCTTGCACGCCTTGTCGAGCAGAATATCGGCAATTTCAAGCACGTCATCTTCGCGCTCGCGTAGCGGCGGCAGCTCGATCTGCATGACGTTTAAACGGTAGTACAGATCAAGGCGGAACTCGCCGGTTTTTGACAGTGCCCGTAAATCACGATGAGTGGCGGCAATCAGGCGGACGTTGACGTGACGGGTTTCTACCGAGCCAATTTTACGAATTTCGCCCTCTTGAAGAACGCGTAGCAGGCGCGCCTGGGCATCTAGTGGCAATTCACCGATCTCATCCAGAAATAGCGTACCGCCATCGGCAGCTTCGACTAACCCGGTGCGTGAAGCGCTGGCGCCAGTAAAAGCGCCTTTTTCATGGCCGAACAGCTCGGACTCAATCAGCGTTTCAGGAATCGCCGCGCAGTTAACGCTGATCAATGGCGCTTTGGCGCGTTTGCTCTGCTGGTGTATCGCCCGTGCTACAAGCTCTTTCCCCGTGCCTGACTCGCCCAGAATCAGTACGGTGACGTCCGCCGGAGCAGTTTTGCGAATGCGGGTGTAGACGTGCTGCATGGACGCGCAGTTGCCGATCATGGTTTGCCGGCCACCTCCGGCGTCGGTGATATCTGGCGGTGGGCTTTGCTGCATCGACTGCTTGTGCAGAATGCGCTCAACTGTTTCTAGCAGTTCAGCGTGGTCAAACGGTTTAGCAACGTAGTCCACCGCGCCTAGTTTGAGCGCTTCTACCGCAGAACGCATGCTCGCATAACTGGTCATGATCAATACCGGCACGGGCGTGGCTTCCGCAATGAGCGTCGTGCCCGGCTCGCCCGGCAGGCGCAGATCGCTGATGATGAGGTCGAAGCCCTTAAGCTCAAGCTGGCAGGCTTCTTCAGCGCTGCCTGCTTCGCTGACCGTGTAGTCGTGGCGTTCCAGCAGGCGCTTTAACGCGCTGCGAATAATCGCTTCATCTTCAACAATCAGAATCCTGGGCATGGGCTGGCTGATCATCCTGTTGGTAGAGCGGCAGCCATAGAGTAATGGCTGTGCCGCAAGGCTGTCCGGGCGGTGGCGAGGCCACGTCTATTTTACCTTGGTGTTCATTGATAATCTGGTAAGCCAATGAAAGACCCAGGCCGGTGCCTTCGCCCGCTGGCTTAGTCGTTGTAAACGGTTCGAATAGGTGATCGCGTACCCGCGGGTCAATCCCCTGGCCATTATCGGTGACTCGCCACCAAGCCAACTGCTCGTGGCTGCCTGCCGTAATGTGCACTTGCCCACCTTGGCCGCAGGCGTCCCGGGCGTTACTCAGCAGGTTAACCATCACTTGGGTTAACCGCTGGGCATCGCCGCGTACGACAATATCCTGGGGAGCCTCATTAACCAAGGTGACATCCTCTCCCGAGCGTACCAGATGTATCAAGTGCAATGCGTCTTCGCTCATTGATGAAAGCGCCACAGGCGAGGCAGGCAGCGGCACCGATTGGCGTCCTCCGTGGGCAAAGCCGACCAAAGAGTTAACGATTTTAGTCACCCGCTGGGTCAACTGCTGAATTTGATCGGCGGTTTCCAACAGGGCTGGATCATCGGTGTCGTAGCGTAAGTTTTGCGCTAGCGAAGAGATGCCGGTAATCGGATTGCCTATTTCGTGGGCGACCCCGGCGGCCAATTGGCCTATTGAGGCAAGACGTGCCGCATGCACAAGCTCGTCTTCAAGCCATTTCATTTCAGTGTGATCTTCAATCAGAATAACGCTACCGCCACGGCTGTCGTGACCGCTGAGAATCGCTTTGTGCAGGGTAAGAAAATAGTCTTTGCCGTGCAGGGTTACCGCTTGCTTGTAGAGCGGGTTTTGCACGGTATCCAATACGCTGCCCAGTAGGCTGGGCCAGGGGGCGGGTAGGCTGTCACGGCGTGAGCCGATCACGCTGTCACCGCTAATGCCTGAAAGTTGCGAGAGCGCCTGATTCCACATCAGTAGCTCATCGTCATCGCCTAGCACGCAAAGCCCAACCGGTAAGTAGGCCAGCGTTTGGCGGTGGTGACGGCGTAAACCGTCTAGCTCCCGAGCCAGCCCGGTTAACCGCGAGCGATAGGCTTCTAAGCGGCTTTCAACAAAGTGAATATCGTCGGTTTCCGGGGCGTCGTCATGGCGATAGGGTAGGTAGCGATCTACGATATCCCGGGCAACCGACGGTCCCATAAGGCCCGAAAGGTTTGCCTGAATGCGGTCGCGTAAGCGGCGCAGTGCATAGGGGCGGCGCTCTTGAGGTGTAAAATTGAGGGCTTTCAAGGCACGGGCGACTTCTCGACTGGCGGCTTCGTCGCCAAGTGCTTGGGCTAAGTGTGTGGAGAAGTCACTAGCAGTGGCGGCTTCAAGCGGAAAGCGCTTAGAGCGGATCACCGCATCTACCGAGCACGCTTCCGCGGCGGACTGTTCGCCTTCTGAAATACGCGTGAACAGCGATATCACAATCAGCAGTAGGATATTGACCGCTAACGATAACAGCGTCACGTTGTACCAAACCGGGGCGTCGGCGGCGGTAAACGGGGTAAAGGGCAGTTGCGGTACGGGTAGTGAGAACGTAAGTGGCAGCCATAGGCCCCATAGCCACACACTGACACCCGCGACTAAGCCAACAATCATGCCTTTACGGTTAGCGCCTGGCCAATAGAGCAGCGCTAGCATGCCAGGCAGGCACTGAGCCATGCCCACAAAAGCGGCTAACCCAAGGCCGATTAAGCCGTGATGACGGCCTACCCACTGGTAAAACAGCCAGCCACCGATGATCACAGCAACCACTAGGCCACGGCGCAGCCATAGCAGCCAGCCATAGAGATCGCTGCGTGCTTCAGGTGGCCTCGCTACCAACACAATATGATTCAACACCATGCCAGAGAGTGCCAGCGCAATCATAATCATGGTGCCGCTGGCGGCCGCCAGCCCACCGATAAATGCCAACGCCCCTACCCACCAGTGTTCGGTTATTAGGTAAGCGGCATAGGCCGCAATAGGAATATCTGGATTGACCGACTGAGCAGCCCACCAGATTAACGGTACGGGCAGTGCCATGAGCAGTAAGAAAAGCGGTAGTGCCCAACTGGCTTGTAGCAGGGTATGCCGCGATAGGCTTTCAGCAAAGCTGATATGAAAAAGATGCGGCATCATAAACGCCGCAGCGAAAAATAGCAGGAGTAGGGTTCGCCATTGTGCAGGATCAAGTTTGGGCGTCTGCTGTTGAAGAGCCGCACCAGGCCCTTCCAGCCAAAGCTGTAAGTCACCGGGGCCGTCAAACACCATCCACATGGCAACCGCCCCTAACCCGAGCATGGCCAGTAGTTTCACAATCGATTCAAACGCAATAGCGCTAAGCAGGGTGTCGTGACGTCCATGAGACTGGCTGTGACGGGCGCCGAAAATCACCGCGAAGGCGGCAATGACTGCACAAAAAAGCAGTGCAACGCTACCGCCTGCTTGGCTTGCGGTCATGATATTGATGGCGTCACCGAGGGTCTGTACCTGAATACCGAGCAGCGGCAGCACTGCCAACAGGCTTACCAAGGTGACCAGCGTACCTGCCCACCGGGAGCGAAAACGAAAGGCAAACAGGTCCGCGAGTGACGTTAACTGGTAGGTGCGGGTAATGCGCTGGATAGGCACCAGCAAGACAGGGGCGAGCAAGAACGCCCCCGCCGCGCCAAGGTAGTAGGCCAGAAAGCCAAAACCGGCGTTGGCGGCCATTTCCACGCTGCCGTAAATCGCCCAGGCGCTGGCGTAAACACCGAGAGCAAGAATGTAGACAATCGGGTGACGGGTAATGCGCACCGGCACCCAGCCCCGCTCTACGGCAAAACCGCAGCCAAAAAGCAGTGCTAAATAGCCCAACCCAAGCAGTAGGACGCCGACTATCTCAACGTGCACCTCAACGTTCATCAAGCTTCCTCTTCTGCTCCAGCCACAGGGTCAAGGCAATTAATCCACCCCAGATCGCGAAGGGGCGATACCAGGCAGCTTCGGGGTCGCTCCAGCCATTCATCAATAGCGGGGAGAGCAGATAACCGCCAAACACCAAGAACAGCATAATGCGATAAACGTACATATCAGTCTCCAGTGGTGCTCGAAGGCGGCGTTAAAGATGGGGTTGATGAAGCTATTGATACAGGCGTTTGGCGGTGAGCGGTGGGGCGCAGTCGTGACACTGTCCAATTCGCTACTGCCCAGTGTAGCTGAGTCGCCGGGGGCTCGAAGGCAAGCTCTTTGGGCGGCGCTTGGTCAAGCGCTTCCAGCGCCTGAAAAAGCTGCTGGCGGACCCCTTGTTCATCTTCAGCCAGGGCGGGGGCCAGATTCTGCTTGGAGAGCTTTTGCCCTTCAGCGGTGACGATCAACGGTAAATGAAGGTAACGCGGTTGCGGAAACTGAAGCGCGGCTTGCAACTGGCGCTGCCAGGGGGTGTTGTCGAGCAAATCGAGCCCCCGCACCACATCGGTAATCTGCTGCTCGGCGTCATCAACGACGACGGCGAGCTGATACGCCCATAGGCCATCTTTGCGCTTCAGTACCACATCACCTAGCGCTGCCGGGTCAAACTGCTGTGCGCCGAATAGCCGGTCTTGCCAGTGAATAGGGCGTTTGCCAAGGTCGCTGCGTAGCCGCCAAGCCACAGGTTTAGTGGGATCGCACACCCCCTCGTGGCACCAGCCGGGATAGATGTCATAACCTTGCCACTGCTTGCGGGAACAGCTGCAGGGATAAGCAAGACCAAGCTGGACAAGCCGGTCTAAGGCAATTTGATAAGCCTCATCACGGGTGTGCTGCCAAATAACACTCCCATCCCACGCTAGCCCAAAGGTTTCCAACTGGCGCAGAATAGTACTCGCCGCCCCTTGGGGGCAGCGCGGCGGGTCGATATCCTCAATGCGCACCAACCACTCTCCCTGTGCTGCGCGGGCGTCTAAATAGCTGCCTAAGGCGGCGACCAAAGAACCAAAATGCAGCGGGCCTGAGGGCGTTGGCGCAAAACGACCGCGGTAGCGAGCAGGAAGGGGCATGTCAGCGTCGTCCTAAGTGGTGCAGGCAGCGGCGCGCCTAATCGTTAATAAAAATGGGTCGTTAACAAAAACGGGCACCCTAAGGTGCCCGCGTTCAATGAGAACGTTGTTTTAATGCTCAGCCGCCGAGCTGTTTCTCTTTGAGTTCCGCCAAGGTTTTGCAATCCACGCATAGCGTAGCGGTGGGGCGAGCTTCTAAACGGCGGATGCCGATCTCAACGCCGCAGGCTTCGCAGAAACCGTAATCGTCGTCATCGATGTTATCCAGCGTCTCGTTGATTTTTTTGAGCAGCTTACGCTCGCGATCCCGAGTACGCAGTTCCAGGCTAAAGCCCTCTTCCTGGGTGGCGCGGTCGGCGGGGTCGGCGTAGTTATTCGCATCTTCCTGCAGGTGGCGTACGGTACGATCCACCTCTTCCATGAGATCCTGTTTCCAATCCAGCAACAGCTGTCGGAAGTGCGCTAGCTGCTGCTCGTTCATATACTCTTCACCCGGTGCTGGCTCATACGGGGTGAAGGACTTGGACGCTTCCGTTTTCTTTTCTGCTACTGGCATGGGACTGCCCCTTACATATGTGACTACTGATCGACCATGAGCGACTGTCACGATCTCACGCCAAAGGGATGCTTGTTTAGCTGAAAAATGGCTGGTTTGCAAGCATAATGGTGCGCTTTCGACGATAGTCTTGCACTTAATATAGCTAGCATTATGTTTTAGTTAGCTTTTAATAACGACTAGCTTAAGGAGCTATTATGGCCTGGAATTCGCGTGTCGCTCACGTTGCCCCTTTTCGGGTCATGCATTTGTTGGAAATGGCCCAGGCGCGGGAAGCCGCCGGTCACGATGTGATTCATTTAGAGGTGGGCGAACCTGATTTTGTTACTCCTGAGCCGATTATTGCAGCAGGACAAACGGCGCTGGCAAACGGCCATACTCGCTACACACCCGCTGCGGGCTTGCCCGCGCTACGCGAGGCTATAGCAGGGCACTACGCAGAGCACTTTAACGCTAACGTGGATCCGGCGCGCATATTGGTGACGCCCGGTGCTTCTGGAGCGCTACTGCTGGCCAGCCAGTTACTCGTCGCAACCGGTACACGGGTGCTGATGGCTGACCCCAACTACCCCTGCAACCGACACTTTATGGCCTTGGCAGGCGCTGAGATTGATGCGATCTCCGTGGGGCGTGAGAGCGGCTGGCAGTTGGATGCTGCCTTGGTCGCCGAGCACTGGCGCGAGGATACGAGCCTTGCGATGCTGGCGTCACCTTCCAATCCAACTGGGCACACGCTCAGTGCACAGCAGCTCACTGCCGTGTTAGCCACTGTCGCTGAGCGTAAAGGCGAGGTGATTGTCGATGAGATCTATCAAGGGCTTAACTACGATGATGCGCCGCTGTCGGCCACTTCGCTTTCCGCTGACGCCTTTGTGGTGAACAGTTTCTCAAAATATTTTGGCATGACCGGCTGGCGCCTGGGCTGGTTGGTGGCGCCTGAGCGTGCCGTGGAGCCGTTAACGCGGCTGGCGCAGAATATGTTTCTTGCCGCGCCAACGCCTTCACAGCATGCCGCGCTAGCAGCTTTTACGCCGGAATGCCGCGGGATTCTCGAACAGCGCCGCGAAACTCTGAAAGAGCGCCGTCAGGTACTTTTAGAGGGGCTTGCAGGCTTGGGGCTGGCACCGGACCTACCGCCCCAGGGGGCGTTTTATCTGTGGCTGGATATTTCTCGCTATAGCCGCGATAGCCAAGCGTTCTGCGAACGGCTGCTGCAGGAAGAGAATGTAGCGATTACCCCCGGCATCGATTTTGCCGTGCGCGGTGGCGAACACCATGTGCGTATTGCGTTTACCAACGATGTGGCGCGTCTGGAAGAGGCGGTGGCACGGATTGCGCGCCTTGTGGGCAGGCTGTGATGCTGGCGTATCCGACGCTGGTGCCTGGCACGCTGCTCAGGCGCTACAAGCGGTTTCTGGCGGATGTGCTTTTGGATGACGGACGCGAAGTGGTCGCCCACTGCCCTAATACCGGTTCAATGAAAGCGGTGAATGTGCCGGGATGCCGGGTCTGGCTATCACCCAGCGACAGCCCTAAACGCAAGCTTGCCTGGACCTGGGAGTTTATCGAGTTACCTCAGCCGAATGGTCAGGCGGCGCTGGCTTCTGTGCATACCGGCCGCGCCAACCGCATCGTTGAAACCGCGCTGCAGGTGGGTGAGTTGGTGCCGCTGGCAGGCTATGCCACCTTACGTCGGGAGGTGAAAGTGGTCGATGCTCGGCTTGATTTTATGCTGGATGACCCCGAGCGGGGGCGAGCGTATATCGAAGTGAAGCAGGTTACCCTTAAAGAGGAGGATGGCCACGGCTACTTTCCTGACTCGGTAAGCGTGCGTGGCACCAAGCATCTGCATTCACTGAGGGTATTGGCAGAACAAGGCGAACGGGCGGTGCTACTGTTTTGCGTGGCACATGAGGGGATTGCTGACGTGGCCGCCGCTGCGCATATTGATGCGACTTACGCAGCGGCCCTGGCGAAGGCTGCGGCCAGCGGTGTGGAAGTGCTGGCCTATGGCATTGACGTGGCGCGAGAGCAGGGCCGACCGACCGGGGTAGGGTTATCCCGCCAACTATCTGTGCGGCTTAACGGTCAATATAAAAACGCTGAATAAAGTTCACCGGTTCGGGGGCGGCGTTGCGGTCGTAGCGCACGCTTAACTCAAAGCGCATGCTTTCATCTTCACGCATTGTGAAAGGCGCAAGATGGTAAGTGGCATCGCCGTCATGAACGGTACGAAAGCTGAGGGATTCCTGAACCCCGGTTAAGCCGCTCACATGGCCCTGCACGCTGGCATTGACGGCGCGAGTACCGCCATCCTCCTGGCGCTCACGCACGCTAACATTGACCAAGCCGCGGTTAGCACTGCGCTGAAGATTATGCGCCTGGGCCACTTCCGGGGTCAAAAAGCTGCTGTTCACCGCACTGTAGTGAATTTCGTAATCCCCAACGCGGGCGAACTGTTCCGCGTAGGCAGTGGCGGTGGCAAAGAGCGTGCCGACGAGGGCAGCGCTGATCATTAAGCGGCGTAACATGGACATATCTCCATCAATCGTCATGAGCCTGAGTAAATGTATCCGTCTAGCGGCGGCGAACGCGGAAAATAGCAATTTCACCGAATAAGTTGGGCCATAGCCGCGATTTCCAGTGGCCTTGATGATCCCCCACGCCCACTGCACGATCAACAATCACCAGCCCTTTTTCGCGGCATAGATGCTCAAAGTCGTTGAACGTAGATAAGTGAATGTTGGGCGTATCGTACCAAGCGTGAGGTAGCGACTTGGATACCGGCATATAGCCTCGCAGGCCCAAATGCACACGGTGGCGCCAGTAGGCGAAGTTGGGAAAGGTAATGATCCCCTCTTCGGCGACGCGCAGCATCTCATCGAGCATTTTATCCGGGCGGCGCAGGGCCTGCAGCGCTTGGGTCATGATCACCTGATCATAGCTGTTGTCGCAAAAGCTGCTTAAACCGTCATCCAAGTTGTGTTCAATCACGCTGATTCCACGGGCAACGCAGGCGTTGATACCGTCATGGTCTATCTCTAAACCATAGCCGGTCACGCCTTTATTGCGCGCCAGTGTTTCAAGCAGCGCGCCATCGCCGCAGGCAAGATCCAGCACGTGGGCGCCTTCGGGTACCCAGTCGTAAATCAGTTCCAGATCGGCACGCATCATGGCGTCTCCTCGTCAAGCTTAAGGTCACGAGCAGCGCGATTCATAAAGGCGCTGAAAATGGCGTCGTAGCGTGGCTCTGAGAGTAAGAAGGCATCGTGCCCGTGGGGGGAGTCGATATTGGCGTAGCTGACCGACTTGCCTGCCCGAGTCAGCGCATCGACGAGCTCGCGGGAGCGTGAGGGCGGAAAGCGCCAGTCGGTGGTAAAGCTGACAATCAAAAAAGGGCACTGCGCTGGCGCAAGCGCCTTGGCAAAATCGCCGCCTTGGGTGGCAGCAGGGTCAAAGTAGTCCAGCGCTTTGGTCATCAACAGGTACGTATTGGCATCAAAGGCAGTGGAAAAAGTGTCGCCCTGATAGCGTAAGTAGGACTCCACCTGGAACTCGACGTCGAAGCCAAAATTAAGGTCATCGCTACGCAGGTCGCGGCCAAACTTACTGCCCATCGCGTCTTCTGACAGGTAGGTAATATGCCCCACCATGCGCGCCAGTTTCAGCCCGCGTTTGGGTACGGTGTCGTGCTCCGCATACCAGCCGCCGAAAAACTCAGGATCAGAGCGAATCGCCTGGCGGGCCACTTCGTTAAAAGCGATATTTTGCGCCGAGAGCCGCGGTGTTGCGGCAATCACTACCGCGTTAGCAACCCGCTCCGGGTACGTCATGGTCCACTGCATGACCTGCATGCCACCAAGGCTGCCGCCTACTGCCGCCGCCCAGCGCTCAATCCCCAGGTGGTCGGCTAGGCGTGCTTGGCTTGCCACCCAGTCGCTAACCGTGACCATGGGAAATTCAGGGCCCCACTGGCGGCCAGTGTCAGGGTTGTGGCTTATCGGCCCGGTGCTGCCGTGGCAGCCACCGAGGTTATTCAGCGAAACCACAAAAAAACGGTTGGTATCAATCGCTTTGCCTGGGCCAATGTGGGCATCCCACCAGCCGGGCTTACGATCTTCTTCACTATGATAGCCCGCAGCGTGGTGGTGGCCAGAAAGTGCATGGCAAATCAGCACCGCGTTGCTGCGTTCAGCGTTCAGCGTGCCGTAAGTTTCATAAATGAGTTCGTAGGCAGGCAGTACTTTACCGCAGGCAAGAGCGAGCGGCGTGTCGAAGCGTGCCACGTGCGGAGTCACCAAGCCGACCGAAGTCGTCGGGCGGTCTGCAAACGCAAGAGTGTCTGAATCAGGCATTGAAGGCGCTAGTCCTGCTTAAAGAGTGCGACTGAATGGATCGATGACAATATCCATTGATACAAGAGGCGGGCCATTACAGCCCGACTAATGCGCCGGAGATGCCCGCCGCTCGAATCATTGAGCCAACTACCAAACCATCAATTAGATTAATGGCAATAAACACCACGATAGGCGAAAGATCGATCATGCCCAGCGACGGCACCACCTTGCGCACTGGTGCCATAATCGGTTCCACCAACTGCATCACCAGCAGCGCACCTGGGTGGCTGGCATTGGGAGCAACCCAGCTTAAGATAATCATCACAATCATGGCGAAGAAGTAGATTTTTAAAATCGCATTCGCCAAGGCCGCCGCGCCCGCGATCAGCAGGCCAGGAATCGGCGGCATGCCAATGCCAATCACCATGAAAATGGCGACGATGCTGACGACTTTCAATACAAAGCCTGCTGCTAATGTAGCAAGATCAAAACGACCAGCAACGGGGCCTAAAAAGCCTTGAAAAAGGCCTACTACCGGCTGGGTGATTTTGACCACCGACTGGCTTAGCGGGTTATAGTAATCGGCCCGCGAAGCCTGCAATAGAAAACGCAGCATCAGTAAAAATAGGTAAATATTGATGAGAGTATTGACCAGCATTAACCCTGCACTGCCCAGTTCATTGCCCATTATTGTGTCTCCTTGATGAGTCGTTGCGAAGCGGTGGTGTGACTAAACTATCAGTTTCCGCTCAATTCCTTGGCCATTGCCTGAGCGCGGTCGGCGCAGGCTTGCATGGCGTCGGCAATGGTAGTGCGCAATTGTGCCTCTTCCATATGTTGAATGGCTCGTTCGGTAGTGCCGCCCGGCGACATTACGTTCTGTTTCAGCGTGGCTGGATCTTTGTCACTTTGCTGCGCCATGGTGGCGGCTCCGAGCGCGGTTTGAATAGCGAGGCGGCGTGCGGTGGCGGCAGGCAGGCCGAGTTTAACCGCCGCCTCTTCCATGGCTTCGAACATCAGAAAGAAGTAGGCCGGTGCACTGCCGGAAACGGCGGTCACTGCATCTAACAGGGCTTCCTCTTCCACCCACTCGACAATGCCGACCGCTTCCATTAGCTGAGTGGCCGCGTCGCGCTGGTCGTCGCTTACTTTCGCATTGGCGTAGAGGCCGCTGGCGCCGTAGCCAACGAGCGAGGGTGTATTGGGCATGCAGCGTACCATGGCGTTACTACCACCCAACCACTGATCAATAGTATCGGCATCCAAGCCTGCCGCAATAGAGATTACCAATGGCTGCTGGCGCTGAACGCTGTCGCGCAGCGCTTCACATACGGTGCGCATGATTTGCGGCTTCACCGCGAGTACCACCACATCGGCTTCCGCCACCGCTGCATTGTTATCGGTATCGGTATTAATGCCCAAGCGTTGTTTAATCGCTGCCAGTTCGCTGTCATTCGGCGCGGTGGCGGTAATAGTAGAAGGCGCGACACCGCTGTCGATGAGGCCGCCAATAATGGCGCTGGCCATATTGCCAGCCCCAATGAAGGTAATTTTATTCGCCATACCAGGTGTCCTTAAGTAAGAGTAAGTTAAGTGTAAAGGTAGGCGACTGAGCGCCTAGGCCGATTAGCGGGCGCCGAAAATCGCGGTGCCTAACCTTACCAGCGTGGCACCTTCGAGTACCGCCGCTTCTAAATCGTCGCTCATGCCCATTGAAAGTGTATCAAGGGGCGCATCGGGCAAGCGGCTCTTTAGGGAGGTTAACGCCTCGCGTAGCGCTGCCAATGGCTGGCGCTGAGCATCTACGCCTTCCGCCGGGGCGGGAATGGCCATTAAACCCCGTAGCCGAAGATTAGGTAGCGCGGCCACTTCCTTAGCGAGTGCCTCCAACTCCTCAGGCAGCACGCCAGCTTTGCTCGCTTCGCGACTAATATTAACCTGCAGGCAGATGTTGAGTGGCGCTAGGTGCGTTGGGCGCTGTTCGCTAAGGCGTTTGGCGATTTTAAGTCGATCAACGCTGTGCACCCAATCAAAGTGCTCGGCGACAGCACGGGTCTTGTTGGACTGCAGCGGACCAATGAAATGCCATATAATGCCTTCAAGATCAGCCAGTTCAGTCTGTTTCTCCAGCGCTTCTTGCAGATAGTTTTCACCAAATTCACGCTGACCAAGCTGCCAAACTTGGCGAATCATTGCTGCAGGCTTGGTCTTGCTGACCGCTAGCAACTTGGCTGCATCTTGGACGCGTCCCGCGGCTTCTAATGCGCCACGCAGGCGTTCACGCGCCTGACCGTATGAAGAGCCGAGTGACTCGTTAAGCGCGATGTCTGTCATACTCAAGCACCTTACCGCAGCTGGGAAGAGAGATGGATATTACCGAACTGCTAGCATTCTCGGCAAAGCAGAATGCCTCTGACTTGCACCTTTCGGCTGGTTTGCCGCCCATGATACGTGTTGATGGCGACATTCGTCGGCTCAATGTGCCTGCTATCGATAATAACGATGTGCGCAAGTTGATCTACGACATCATGAATGATCGTCAGCGGCGCGACTACGAAGAGCACTTGGAAATTGATTTTTCCTTTGAAGTGCCAGGCGTTGCACGCTTTCGTGTCAATGCTTTCACCCAAGCGCGCGGTGCAGGGGCGGTGTTTCGCACCATTCCTAATCAAGTGCTCTCGATGCAAACCCTGGGGCTCGGTGAGGTATTTGAACGCCTAGCGATGCTGCCGCGTGGTTTGGTACTGGTAACAGGGCCGACGGGGTCGGGTAAAAGCACCACGCTCGCGGCAATGATTGATTACATTAATGATCACCGTTATGAGCATATTCTGACCATTGAAGATCCCGTTGAGTTTGTTCACGTCAGCAAGCGCTGTTTGATTAATCAGCGCGAAGTGCACCGCGATACCCATAGCTTTGCCGATGCACTGCGGAGCGCACTGCGTGAAGACCCCGATGTGATCCTGGTCGGTGAGCTGCGTGATCTGGAGACTATCCGCTTAGCGTTGACGGCAGCAGAGACCGGGCATCTGGTACTGGGAACGCTGCACACTACCTCGGCGGCTAAGACCGTGGATCGAATTATCGATGTCTTTCCAGGCGAAGAGAAAGCTATGGTGCGCTCAATGTTGTCTGAATCGCTCCAGGCGGTGATATCCCAGACCTTACTTAAGCGCGAGGGTGGCGGGCGCGTTGCCGCTCACGAAATCCTCATTGCCACCTCTGCCGTGCGCAACTTGATTCGCGAGGACAAAGTGGCGCAAATGTACTCCTCCATCCAAACCGGTGGCAGCCTGGGCATGCAAACACTGGATGCTGCACTCGCTCGGTTAGTGAAAGAGGGCGTGGTAAGTTTGGAAGAGGCGCAACTGAGCGCAAAGGGAACCCTGTCGATAAAGGATGAATAAGGAGCATAGAGTGCAAGATGCCCAACTTTCGCCCACCCAGTGGCTGCATCAACTCCTCGATATTATGGTAGAGCAGAACGCTTCTGATTTGCTCATCTCCGTGGGCGCACCGCCAAGCCTGAAAATGGCCGGTGGGCTGGTGCCGTTGGGACAGCAGCGTTTAACCGCTCATCAGGTCAATGAACTGGTTACTCATACGCTGCCGGAAGGGCTGCGCGAACGCTTTGCCAGCGAGCGTGAAGCAAATTTCGCGTTGAGCCGCGAGGGCAAAGGGCGTTTTCGGGTCAGCGCGTTTCAGCAGCGTAATCAGATGGCCATGGTGGTGCGCAGCATCGCCATCAAGATTCCTCGCCTGGAAGCGCTGGGTATGCCGGAGCAACTGGCGGAATTAGCGCAAGCTAAGCGCGGGTTGGTGCTGGTGGTGGGCGGTACGGGTACGGGTAAATCGACGACCCTGGCGGCGATGATTCAGCAGCGCAACGAGACCGTTGGCGGCCACATCATCAGCATTGAAGACCCGATTGAGTACCTGCACCCCCATCAGCGCGCCATAGTAAATCAGCGCGAAGTAGGGATTGATACCGAGTCGTTTGAGGTGGCGCTTAAAAACACGCTGCGCCAGGCGCCGGATGTGATTCTAATTGGTGAAATCCGCACTCGGGAAACCATGGAGCACGCGCTGACCTTCGCCGAAACTGGTCACCTGTGTTTGGCCACGCTGCATGCCAATAATGCTAACCAAGCGCTGGAACGCATTATTCACTTCTTTCCTCATGAGCGGTATGAGCAGGTTTGGATGGATCTTTCGCTCAACCTGCGTGCGGTTGTTGCTCAACAGTTGCTGCCTACGCTTGCGGGCGGTCGCTGTGCGGCCATTGAACTCATGCTGCA
The DNA here is from genome assembly GCF_050269715.1 of Halomonas sp. NPDC076908. NCBI lineage: Bacteria > Pseudomonadati > Pseudomonadota > Gammaproteobacteria > Oceanospirillales > Halomonadaceae > Halomonas > Halomonas sp. NPDC076908. The sequence goes on from NZ_JBNNIW010000044.1 coordinate 21,600, forward strand.
GTCGCCGCGTATTGCCGACTTGATTCGCAAAGGCGAGGTCGCCGAGATTAAAGCAGCGATAGCTAAGTCCCAAGATGCTGGGATGCAGACCTTCGACCAAGCGCTGCACGATCTTCATCAGGCAGGGCAGATTAGTCGAGAGGTAGCGATGGCCCATGCCGACTCGGCCAACGATTTGCGTATGTTACTCAATTTCAGTGATGCCAAAACGCGCAATCTCTCGCTTGATGAACAGGTGCCAAGTCATCTGGGGCTGCGCGATAGTGATGACTATTAAGCGTTAATAACGCAGCAAAAACTATGCAGCATAAATACCACCCAGCACTCGTGAGCCTTGCGCACCGGTGACCGAAGGCAAGTTGCCGGGCAGGTGGTTCAAGCGCTGATGAGCAAGCCAGGCGAAAGCGCCTGCTTCAATCCAGTCTTCAGGCCAGCCGTAGGCCGCTGGCGACGCAAATGTAGCACTGGGAATATGGTGGGCAAGGCGCTGCATCAAGTAGGTGTTATGGGCACCACCGCCAGCGGTGATTAGCGTAAGCGGCCCTTCAATCAGCAGTTGTTCAATTCCTTGGGCGACGCTAACCGCGGTCAGTTCGGCTAGCGTTGCCTGTACATCGGCAGCGGTTTCATGGCCGCTGAGATGTTGTCTTAGCCAATTTAGATGGAAGAGCTCACGCCCCGTACTGCGTGGTGGTCGCTGCTGGAAAAAGGGTTCTGACAACAACCGGATCAATAACTCTTCATCTATCTTGCCGCTAGCGGCCCAGTCGCCGTTCTGATCAAACCGGCCACCTTGATGTAGCGAGAACCAGCCATCCAATAAGGCATTCGCTGGACCGGTATCAAAACCGAGCACTGGATCGCTCGGTTGGCTAGAAAGCCAAGTCAGATTGGCAAAGCCGCCTAAGTTAAGCACCAGCTGGTGCGCGTCGGCTCTTCCAAACAGTGCTTGATGAAAGGCGGGTGCCAGCGGTGCGGCCTGACCACCGGCGGCTAAGTCGCGGCGGCGAAAGTCGGCGACTACTGTGCAGCCGGTAAGTTCTGCCAAGAGGCTGGGGTTGTCCAGTTGTAGCGTATAGGCCGGGCCGCCATCATGACCGTTAGGCGCGTGTTCAATCGTTTGGCCGTGGCTACCGATAGCACGGATGTGTTCGGGCGCTAATGAGAGCGTTACTAATAGCTGCTGCACGGCGCGAGCCTGACAACGGCAGAACGCATCTTCCACCGCTGCAAGCTGGGCGAAGCTCACCTGTTCGGCATGGCACAGTGTGAACAGCATATGATGAAGCTCATCTGGCATCGGCTCTGCGTGGGTTGCTAGTAACCGGGGCGGAGAATCATCTTCGATGGCGATAAGTGCCGCATCAATCCCATCCAGGCTAGTGCCGGACATCAAGCCAATATAGTAATGCTGCGAAGCGATAGGTGATTTCATAAGCTAACTCGTACAAAGCGGGGGCTAAAGCTCAGCCAAGGCTAAACCAGGGCTCAACCAAGGCGAACGAGCATGGTAACATCGTCGGCTATTTATCACCTGAGCCCGGTAAGGGCAGCTTTTATAGTGGAGAGAGGCAATGAGTGAGGTGGATCAAGCTTTAGCGCTGCTGTCGCGGGGTACGCAAGAAATCCTGGTAGAGGATGAGTTACGTAAAAAGCTGGCTTCAGGCCGCAAGCTGCGTATTAAAGCGGGTTTTGATCCTACAGCTCCCGACTTACACCTTGGGCACAGCGTGTTGCTGACCAAAATGCGCCAGTTTCAGGACTTGGGGCACACGGTTATCTTTTTGATCGGTGACTTTACCGGACGTATTGGCGACCCTACTGGTAAAAACGTGACGCGCAAACCGCTCACCGAAGCGGATGTTAAAGCTAACGCTGAAACCTATAAGGAGCAGGTGTTTAAAATTCTCGATCCAGAGAAAACCGAGGTGCGCTTTAACGCCGAGTGGTTTGGCGAACTCACCGCCGCCAAAATGATCGAGCTGGCCGCCCAAAGCACCGTTGCCCGTATGCTGGAGCGGGACGACTTTGAAAAGCGTTATAAAGCCAATCAGCCCATAGCTATCCACGAATTTCTCTACCCGCTGGTACAAGGCTACGACTCGGTAGCGCTTGAGGCGGACGTGGAACTGGGCGGCACCGACCAGAAGTTCAATCTGCTGATGGGGCGTGAAATTCAGAAGCACTTCGGCCAGGAACCCCAGGTGGTCATTACCATGCCGCTGTTGGAAGGGTTAGACGGCGTGCAGAAGATGTCGAAGTCCTTGGGCAACTACATTGGTGTCGATGAAGCGCCGGGTTCGATGTTCAATAAACTGGTCTCCATGCCAGATAGCCTAATGTGGCGCTACTTTGAGCTGCTCTCCTTGAAATCAAATGAAGATATCGAGGCGCTTAAGCAGAGCGTTGAGCAGGGAGCGAACCCACGCGATGTGAAAATGGAGCTAGCGCGTGAACTGATTGCCCGCTACCACGGCGATGAAGCAGCCGCTAACGCCCATAAGTCAGCGGGTAACCAACTTGCCGACGGTGAACTGCCGGAAGACCTGCCGGAAGTGACGGTTGATTTTGAAGGTAGTGAAGAAGCACCTATTGCGGCAGTGCTAAACAGGGCAGAGCTTGCAAATAACAGCGCCCAGGCTAAAGACATGCTGGGTAATGGCCGGGTTAAAGTCGACGGCGATGTCGTTGCTAAAGACACCATGCTGGCGACGGGTAAGAGCTATGTTATTCAAGCGGGTAAGAAGCGTTACGCCCGTGTGACGCTTATTTGAACTTTCTGTCAAAAAGCGCTTGCCAACCCGGCCCTGAATCCGTAAAGTACGCATCCGCTGCCGGGGACGCCAAACGTTACCAGCGGTGAAAGAGGTTGAAAACCTCTGGTTTGTCAGGAAGTTAGCGCCGTCTTGTTATCGATTGGATCGCTCGCTTCACTCGCTGAAAACAGCGGTTGACAACCACCCGGAAATGCGTAGAATACGCCTTCCTCGCTGAGGCAACACGGTTCAGGTCAT
>NZ_JBNNIW010000045.1:0-24139 GCF_050269715.1 Halomonas sp. NPDC076908
GGGCTTGCGAAAGCCAACTTGCACGGGGCGAATGATCAAAAAGTGCTCGCTGGCGGTGATAGGGAAAGTGTCGGCGCCGGCTTCACGGATTCAGGCTAATGTTAATAAAGTTAGCCTTCTGCGTTAATACTGCTGCGATCTTAACGAAAGCTACTCCCGGTATAGTGATGTTGCGCGCTTAAAGCAGCCAATGACTACTCCACGGAGAATGATTAACATGATGAAGTCACTACTGACTAGTACTGTATTGGGTCTGGGGCTAGGCGTTGTTTCGTTTGCAAATGCGGCCCCGGTAACGCATTTAGGTGGCGATATCACTGAAAAACAAGTGCTTGAAGCACAACAAGCGTGGGGAGAGGCCCTGGTTGCGATTGCTAACAAGTATGAAGAGAAAGGGATCGAGGCCGCCACCGAGCTTGCTGAGTCAGTGATTGATAGCGCCTACGGCTATGATATTGGCCCTGTACTGTTTAAACCGACCCTAGCCGCAGCACCACAAACTTTTCGTAGCACTCCCGAAGGGGCGTTAGCGTACTTTGTTGGCCATAGCGACGAGTTCCCTGAAGATAGTGGTTTCGCTCTGCGAGGCTGGCAAGAAGTGACGGTGGATAATGCCGCTATTTTTATCAATGGCGATGCCGCCCTGACCATGGGCAATGTCTCTATGGTGGATAGCGATGGTAATACTACTACGGTAGATAAAAGCTGGGGCTACCAGCTAGATGAAGACAATAACTTACGTATTGTGCTGCACCACTCATCGTTGCCGTTTAGTAATTAATACGACCAGGAACCAATAGCCAAGTTGAACGATTGCTTTGCAAACAGTATTGGTAATAAAACTTATTAAAAAAGAGGCTTACCGAACGTGTAAGCCTCTTTTTCATGCATGCGCACTAGGGAACCGCTGCATAAATACGGCCGTTGCTGCTTAAGTGCCACCGGCAGGGTAAAATAGGGATTTCCACTGTCCGACAGAGTTTCCGATGAAGCAGATCTCGTTTGCTCAGGTTGAGCACCAGAACAAGAAGAAGGTCACTCGCCGGGAACGGTTCCTGGCCCAGATGGATGCCCTAATGCCATGGCAACGCCTGATCGAGGCGTTGTCGCCGTCTTACTTCCCTAAATCGGCGGGCAAGCGCGGTCGGCCACCGATTGGTCTGGAACGGATGTTGCGGGTCTATTTCCTTCAGCAATGGTACGGACTGGCCGACGAAGCGCTTGAAGATGCCATCTATGACAGCCAGGCCATGCGTGACTTCATCGGTATCGACCTTGCCATCGAGAGTGTTCCCGACGCGACCACGTTGCTTCGCTTTCGCCATCTGCTGGAGAAGTATGCCCTGGCCCAACGGATCTTCGAGGAGATCAACGCCAGCCTGGCCGAACAGGGCCTCTTCATGCGCGAGGGCACTATCGTTGACGCCACCATTGTGGCGGCGGCGCCTTCCACCAAGAACAAAGCTAAGCAACGTGATCCGGAGATGAAGCAAACCCGGAAGGGAAATCAATGGTTCTTCGGGATGAAGGCCCATATCGGCGTCGATGCCGTGACTGGGCTGACCCACAGTGTGGTCGCCACCTCAGCTAATGTCGCCGATGTCACCATGGCGGGGCATCTGGTCCGAGAGGATGACAAACGGATATACGGCGACGCGGGGTATCTCGGTATGGCGAAATACCTGGGTGAAGATACGCAGGATCCGGAGACTCGGTGCTGTGCTGCTGTCAGACGCGGCGCGATTAAGAAAATGGAAGACAGCCGGAAGAAAACGCTGCTGCTGGCCTTCGAAAAGACCAAAGCCAGTATCCGCGCCAAGGTCGAGCATCCGTTTCATGTCATTAAGAACCTGTTTGGCTATCGCAAGGTTCGCTACAAGGGGCTGACCAAGAACCAAGCGCAGTTGTTCAGCCTATTTGCGTTGGCCAACCTAGTACTGGCTGGACGAGGCCAGAAACACGCTCATGGGGTTAGTGTGTCTTGAAATCCGGCCTGGCAGCCGGAAACACGGCAGTCCGGTAAAAAAGCCACCGACAGTGGCTAAATAGTGATCGCGGAGACAATACTCGGGCCACATTGACCGCTTCAGTTGCCCAGAGATGAATTGTTCAGCGCTTCCCTAGCGACTGCGTAGGCAAATCAGCAGCGCTTGCAGTGGGTGTGGTAGCACTTGTTCAGAGTAGCGCTTCACCTGACTGCGGCAAGAGTAGCCCGTTGCCAACAGTTTGCCCGCGTTCTCCTGTGCCTCAACCTGTGGCTGCCAGGATTGGGCATAGATCGTTTTCGAGGTGGCAACGTTGCGGTTTTCATGGCCGTAGGTGCCGGACATGCCACAGCAACCGCTGGCCATCAGTTCAAGCTCTAAACCAAACGCCGCAAATACCTGTTGCCATGCCTTGGGGCTGCCCGGCGCGTTGGTTTTCTCTGTGCAGTGTGACAGTAGTTTAAAGCCAGGGTCGGTTAGTTCGAGTTGACTCGGTACCAGGGTGTTGATCCGCGTCGCCAGCCACTCTTGTAGCATTAGTACCTCGGGTACTGCTTCATTGCCCAGCGCTTTGACGTACTCTTGGCGATAGGTCAGCGTCATTGCTGGGTCGATACCTACCATTGGAATAGCGAATTGTGCCAAGTTGCGCAGCCGTTCAGCCTGCTTAGCGGCGGTGCGCTCAAAAGCGCCCAAAAAGCCCTGTACCTGTAGCGGCTTGCCATTAGCCGAGAAAGGCATAACAAATACGCGCAGGTTAAGGCGTGACAGCAGCTCCACTACATCCATTACCAGCGTGGCTTCGAAGTGGGTGGTAAAGGCGTCTTGCACAATAATCACGCTACTCGCGCGCTGCTGCTCGGTAAGAAGCGTCAATGCCGTGGGCGTGGCTTCGGCCACTCCCCAGGCCCTTAGCTGCTTTTTAACGCTGGCTCGGGAAAGTGCAGGGGAGTCGCTAATACCCACGCTGCTGCGCATCAGTTTTTCCACCCAGCGCTGACCAATCAATGCGTTATACAACGGCGCTGCTTTGGCGAGAGTGGGCAGCATAAACTCAGTGCCACCGATCAGGTAGTCATGTAGCGGACGAAGATAACGGCCGTGATAAACCTCTAAAAACTGTGAACGAAACTGAGGAACATTGACCTTGATCGGGCACTGGCCCGCGCAGGACTTACAGGCTAAACAGCCCGCCATGGCATCGTAAACTTCATGGGAGTAGTCGTGGTGCTGCTTGTGACTCAGAGTGTTGGCCACACGACGTGGGAAGCTTTTAATAAAGCCCCAGCCGCCTTCAGCTTTCTTCTTGCGCGACTCTTCCACCACATCAATTCCGGCCTGCGACTGCAAGCGCAGCCACTCACGAATTAAGCTGGCACGGCCTTTTGGCGAGTGGCGGCGATCTCTTGTCGCTTTCCAAGAAGGGCACATGGGGTCGTCAAAGTCGTAGTTATAGCAAGCACCATTGCCATTGCAATAAACCGCCGCATCGTAGGCTTGCCAAGCGCGCTCATCAATGGTGCGGTCAAACTGGCCACGCATGGGCACGCTATCGACCGATAACAGATCGGGGTCGCTATCTTTTGCTATCAGCGCGTTAGCATCAGCGGGTGATGCGATCTTACCTGGGTTAAGCTGGTTGTACGGGTCAAACGCTGCTTTTACCCGTTGCAGGCTAGGGTAGAGTTCACCGAAGAACTTGGGGGCGTATTCCGAGCGTACGCCTTTGCCGTGTTCACCCCACAGCAGGCCGCCATATTTTTGGGTAAGAGCCGCTACTTCATCGGAAACTGCACGAATCAGCTTTTCCTGTTCGGGGTCCTTCATATCGATGGCGGGGCGCACGTGCAGTACGCCAGCATCCACATGACCAAACATGCCGTAGGAGAGCCCTCGGGCATCCAGTGCGGCGCGGAACTCGCTAATAAAATCGGCCAGATGCTCCGGCGGCACCGCGGTATCTTCCACAAAGGCAATCGGGCGTTTTTCACCCTGTACGTTGCCGAGCAAGCCTACGGAACGTTTGCGCATGGCGTAGACTTTTTGAATCTGCCCGCGGCCTTCCGCCAGGGTGAAGCCAAGCCGCTCCACTGTAGTATCTTGGCTTAAGTGGTCGGTAAATGCCGTAACGCGGCTGGCCAGTTGTTCGGGGTCGTTGTCATTAAACTCGATCAGGTTAATGCCGCGAATGGGCGAGCTGCCCGTAGCAGGAAAGAACTCCGCCACGCTGTCCCAAACGAAGTCTTCCATAGCGAGCTGAAGCACCGTGTCATCTACCGTTTCGATAGAGGTGGGATTCGCCGCGCTACTCTTTAACACGTTGGCATCCCGCAGGGCATCCATAAAACTGGTGTAACGCACGTTAACCAGCGTGGAGTGCTTAGGGATCGGCAGCACATTCAGCACGGCTTCGTTCAAAAAGCCTAATGAGCCTTCCGAGCCACACAGTAGGCTATTGAGATTGAGCTGCCCTTCAGCATCGCGTAAGTGGGCCAGGTCATAGCCGGTTAAACAGCGGTTGAGCGGAGGAAAGGTTGCCTCAATCAGCTCACGCTGCTGGTCAATGATCTCGGCGGCGGTGGTATGCACGCGACCCAGAGTGCCTTCCTGCTGGCGGCCAACCTGTTCTTCATCTGGCGTTAACGCTCGGCTATGCAGGTGTTGACCGCCAAGCAGGATGGTATCGAGTTCCAATACATGGTCGCGTGTTTTGCCATACTCACAGCTGCCCTGGCCGCTGGCATCGGTGGAAATCATGCCGCCGATGGTGGCGCGGTTAGAGGTGGAAAGCTCAGGGGCGAAAAACAGCCCGTGGGGTTTGAGTGCGGCGTTAAGCTGGTCTTTGACCACGCCTGCTTGTACGCGTACCCGGCGGTGCTCAACGTCGATTTCGAGGATCTGGTTCATGTGGCGCGAGACATCCACCACGATACCATCGGTCAGCGATTGCGCATTGGTGCCGGTGCCGCCGCCGCGGGGCGTTAACACGATGCCACGGTGGGACGTTTGTGCGGCAAGCCGGGTCAGGCGCTCAATATCTTCTGCATGCTTGGGATAGACCACCGCCTGGGGCAGGCGCTGATAAATCGAGTTATCCGTCGCCAGTACCGTACGGTTGGCGTAATCAGGGGCGATTTCACCTTCAAAACCGCGGGTTTTGAGGGCTTCTAAAAAACGTACATACTCATTCCCCAAACGTTCAAACGGGGCGGTACGGGTATCCAAGGATGCAATCATAGTTGATCGGGCCGTCAGTGCCGGGGGCGCAATAAAGAGAGTCCGCTACTTTACCGCAGCGGCTGCCCGGCTGCATCTCAAGGTGGTGTTTTACTCAACGTCTTACTCCGCGTTTTACTCCTCACCCAGGGCTTCTTTTACCAACGCTGCGGAAGCATCAGACATCGGTAGCGTTAGCGCCAGTTGGTGGGCGCGGGGTGACATTTTGTGCCAGGTTTTCTGCACAATACGCACCATATGGTCGTGCTCAATTTTGCGTGAGAAATCAGCAAAGTAGTTCTCAAGAAATACCAGGCAGGCGCAATCTTCTAGTGCTTGCACATCCGGGTCACGGCCCAGACCTTTTTTGCCAATAATGGTTGCCGATCGGTCAGATTCTTCAGCTGTAAAGCCTGCCTCGCTCATTAGCTGAGCAGTGGTGTCACCCGCGCGCGTTCCTTGGTCACGCCGCCAGGTTAAATAACCGATACGCCCTTCAGGATACTCTTCTCGTGGCACTAACCAACGCTGCAGGTGCTGGGCACGCACTGCAAGACGCAATACCTCATCGGGTGCATCGTGTACACGATCTAGCCAGCCACTCATACGTTGGGCATAGGCAAGTTCCTGGGGCATTGAGGTGCCGTCGGCGAGCGTAGTGGAGCGTGGGTCTTCAGCATGTAGGGCATCAATGGCGGCAAGGGTTTGGTCAAACGCGCTTGGCATGGCAGCGGTACTCAGCTTGGAATATAAACACTAGGTTGCCGAGAAAAGTCACGAATCACAACTGCTGCGTAACGAGAGGGGGCGCCCGCCGCCAGCGGCAGCGGACGAATATGACATTGATTAAACGCAACAATCTGCCTAGCGGCGAGTGTTGTAAGTGGCTAGGTCAATTTCACCTTCGCTCTTACCTACTAGCGTGGTCACCATTAAATCACCGGCCACGTTAACGCTAGTGCGGGCCATATCTAAGATACGGTCGATACCCGCCACCACAGCAATGGCTTCCAGCGGTAGGCCGATCTGCGCCATGACAATCGAGAGCATAATCAAGCCAGCCCCTGGAACACCGGCCGTTCCGATAGAGGCCAGCGTGCCGGTGGCGACAATCATGCCGTAATCCATCATGGTCAGGTCAGCGCCAATCATCTGGGCAATAAACAGCACCACAACGCCCTGGTAAAGCGCTGTGCCGTCCATATTGATGGTGGCACCCACGGGTAGCACGAAGCCTGAGACACCCTCAGAAATGCCCAGGTTTTTCTGCGCACAGCGAATCGACACCGGTAGCGTGCCTGCTGATGAGGCCGATGAAAAAGCGACCACAATGGCGTCTAGGCTGCCTTTTAAATAACGCACCGGATTCAGGCGGCCAATCAGTGAGATAAAGCCTGAGTAGACGACCAGCACATGGATAATGCTAGCGAGATACACCACGCCGATGAGCTTAGCCAGTGGTAATAGAATCTCTAATCCGTACTGACCTGAAACATGGGCGATTAAGCCAAAAACACCAAATGGCGCAAACGCCATCACAATGCCAGTGAGCTTGTACATCGCCTCGGCAAAGCTATCGAACACTTTCATGACCGGCTCGCCTTTATCGCCAATCAAGGTCAGCGAAATACCCAAACCAATGGCAAACACAATGATCTGCATAAAGTTGCCGTTGGCCAGGGCATCTAGCGGGTTGCGGGGCACTAAATTGACCAGGATGGAGACCAACGAAGGCGCTTAGTTAGCCGCCACTTCGCTATCGAAGCTTAAATTAACGCCTACCCCAGGCTGCAACAGAGTAGAAAGCACCAAGCCAATGCTGATCGCAAAGGCCGTCGTGACCAGATAAAGCCCGATAGTGCGAGCACCAATACGGCCCATTTTTTGCGGGTCGCGCATGGAGGTAATGCCTACCACCAGCGTAGAAAATACCAGCGGCACAATCAGCATCATGATAGCGTTGATAAAAATATCACCCAGCGGTTTAAAAACGCTGGCGGTTTCACCTAACACCGCACCGGCTAAAATACCCAGCGCCAAGCCCGCGAGAATTTTCTTCCATAAGGCGATTCCCCGCCACCAGCCAAGTTTTCCTTTGTGTGCTATTTCCTGCACGGCCTTTCTCCTGTTTAAAGTGCGAAAACCTATTATTTCGCGATTCATTAGTCGAATCGGCGGGAACTCTACCACTTTTGGCTAATAAGACCAGCTGAGGTTTTACCAAGGGATGGCAGTGGAGGAGCTGTGGCTAGGGAGAGATAGATAAGAGGAGAAGAGCAGTATTTTACTTTAGCTGCTTGGGAATTTCTGTTTCTGATGAAGCACTCGCATGATGCGAATAGTAGATCCATCAACCCAATAAGAAATAATCAGCGATACCTCAGGGATGATAAGTAATCTGCCTGGAATGCCTTCTCGTTGTACGCCCATCATCGGTTGCTCAAGTAGGTTTTCAGCTTTAACTTCGATAAGGTCATCGGTTTTCTCCGCCACTAGAGGGTTAAAGTCGTAAAGAAACTCAAAGATCACCTCACGATCATTAAGAGATTCTTCTTCCCAAAAAATCATGGCTTGGCTTGCTGGCGGATTTTAGCCTTACGTTCAGCCATCTGTGCTTTCGCGTTTTCATGATCAATAAAGGAAGTCTTACCCTCATCATATTTCTCAAAGGCTAGATTTACCTGATGGGCTAGCCATGTATCGTGCGACAACACCTTGCGCTGTTGCTCAGCCAACAGCTCAGTAAATTCACGGCAGGCATCACTCAATGTGCGCCCTTGGCTTTCAGCCATTTGTTGGCTTAAGCGCTTTGTTTCCTCATCAACACGAAATTGAATTCTGGTGTCCATGGTGAGTACCTATTTAAGTCTTTATGTGTGTACAAATGTTAGCACAAATACGCTTGGCAGGGAGATTGATGAAATCTAGGTGGCTCATACGAATGCGATGATCACAAGGCTATCTTGGTGGCTGCTAGAGTTTGGCATGGAGGCGTCTTAATCCACGCACCTGCGTGAGGCGCGACGTCTAAAAGTAGCGCGGCTGCTGAAGTGGCATAGAGACGTTGCCTATTAATGTGTATCGCTCCAGGCTCCCATAGCCCCCCGCCGCGCTTTTGCCTACAATAGACCCCTTTCTGCGCGCGTGTTGTCGCGTTGCTCTTATTGATTTTCAGGCCAAGGGACAGGATTCATGCTTGATCCGAAACTGCTGCGCGGTGATCTTGATACGGTTGCTCAACAACTGGCCCGCCGGGGCTTTGCGCTTGATAAAGCGGAACTGCAAGCGCTGGAGTCTCGTCGTCGCGAGCTGCTAACCCAAACCGAACAGCTACAAAACGAGCGCAATATTCGCTCGAAGGCGATAGGTAAGGCCAAGGCTAACGGCGAAGATATTCAGCCGCTGCTGGATGAAGTCAGCGATTTAGGCGAGCGGCTGGATAAAGCCAAGAAAGGATTGGCCGAGGTGCAGGAGGAGTGGGAGGACGCCATCAGTGGCATTCCCAACTTGCCACACGAAAGCGTACCGGAAGGCAAAAAAGAAGAAGATAACGTTGAACTCCACCGCTGGGGTACGCCGCGGGCGTTTGATTTTACGGTGTTGGATCATGTCGACCTGGGTAAGAAGTCGGGTTATCTCGATTTTGAGCTGGCGGCTAAAATTACCGGCGCACGTTTTGCGGTAATGCGCGGGCCGATTGCACGCCTGCATCGGGCGCTGGCCCAGTTTATGTTGGATACCCAAACTGAGCAGCACGGCTACGAAGAGTGCTATGTACCTTATATGGTGAATCGCGAATCGCTTATGGGCACTGGTCAGTTGCCGAAATTTGGCGAAGACCTGTTCAAGCTAGACGATGAGCGTGAGTACCACCTGATTCCCACCTCAGAAGTGCCGCTTACCAATTTTGTGCGTGATGAAATTGTTGAGTTGGCAGCGCTACCGATGAAGCTCACGGCACACACTCCCTGTTTCCGTAGTGAAGCTGGCTCCCACGGCCGCGATACACGCGGTATGATCCGTCAGCACCAGTTCGATAAAGTCGAAATGGTGCAGATCGTGGAGCCGGAGAAGAGCTACGCAGCGTTAGAAGAGATGCGCGGCCATGCGGAAGCGATTCTGCAGGCGCTGGAGCTGCCTTACCGTGTGGTGACTTTGTGTACCGGCGATATGGGCTTTGGGGCTACCAAAACCTACGACTTGGAAGTGTGGCTGCCTAGCCAAGAGACGTATCGGGAAATTTCCTCGGTCTCTAACTGCGAAGATTTTCAAGCGCGTCGCATGCAAGCGCGTTTCCGCCACCCGGAGTCTAAAAAGCCACAGCTGCTGCATACCTTGAACGGTTCAGGGTTAGCGGTAGGGCGGTGCCTGCTGGCGGTGCTTGAAAACCACCAGCAGGCGGATGGCTCGGTGATTATTCCTGAGCCGCTACGTCGCTATTTGGGCGGCCTGGAGCGTCTGGCCCTGTAAGCGTCCACTCAACGTTTACCCCGGCATCAATACGAATGGTGCCGGGGCTGTAATCACTCACGGCTCCTGATTGGCTACTGGCCGCATCGCTTTCTGCCCGCATCGCCATCATGCGTGGTTGGAAAATAGGCGACTGAGTCTCTTCAATGCGCTGTACATGACCCAGTTCGGCACCCAACGTGTCTGCCATTAAGTTGGCTTTGTGCTGCGCTTTCTCCAGTGCTTTGACCAATGCTTCATCGGTAGCTGCGTCGCGGTCTTGCAGGTCGAATTGAACGCCGTCCAGCGCGTTAACGCCTGCTGCAATCAGTGCGTCTAGCACCTCGCTTAACTGATCAAGGTCGGTTAGCTCAATGGTGATTGGGCGTTCAAGCCGCGTACGTTGAAGGGCCTCGTGTTCTCCGTCGTCGTTACGCTGCCCTTGAACATACTCAGGGTAAACATTTAACGAACCGGCATTAATAGCGTTGCGTGCTAAGCCAGTGGCTTCCATCTGCTCAATTAATTCGCTTGCACGGTTCTCCAAACGCTCGCGAGCATCGCTTAATGCGCTACTATCACTCTCTTCAAGTGTGGAAAGTGCAGGGGTGTTTTCCCAAAGTCGGGCGTTTAACGTCGCTTTGTCAGGCTCTACTTCCACCCATGATTGTGCTTGAACGTGTAGGCTAGGGGCAGGTTGTGACGGTGAGGCGTGGGCCAAAGGGGCGCTTAGCAGTGCCAGTAAAGCGCCGCCTAGCAGGCTATAGCGCACTAGTTGAGCGGCTGACCTTTGTGACCGGGGTGATGTTTTGAGCATAGGTAACGTCCTTGAGTTGGCAAGCCTGTGGGAGTAGCTCTTTTTAAAATTAAAACGTAAGCGCAAATTGTCGCTAGGTAAAACTAATGTAGACGCAACTTTGAATCGCGCTTTAAAGGAAAGTTCAGCGCGAAAGAATGAACGCAAAACAGTTGCTTATTGCTTGCACTGTTTGTGCAATATCGTGTTTGCAGTCAAAATAAGTGGGATAACACGCTAGGGATGGGTTATGTCGAAATTGTCGGAAGAGGATTACCGCAGTATACCGCTCAATGCTACCTTGGCGCTTGCCGCGTTGGTGGTGATCATTGCTGGGATGAAGGTAGGCGCTGATTTGTTGGTGCCGTTATTGCTGGCAACGTTTATTGCCGTGGTATGTACGTCTCCGGTGCAGTGGTTACATGGCTGGGGGCTTAGCCTTCGTGCCTCGGTATTTACAACGCTATTAGTACTACTGGCATGCTTATCTTTGATTGGTGTGCTGGTGGTTAACAGTTTTGGCACCTTTATTGAGGCGCTGCCTGACATAGAATCTCGTCTCTATGAGCACTACTGGAATTTATTGAACACGATGGCTGCTCATGGGTTTGCAATTAATCCTGATCAGCTAGGTGAGCTGTTCAATATGGAAGAGGATGAGTCCTGGGTTCCCAAGATTATTGGCGAGTTGGGTAACCTCTTTGTGCAGGGCAGCATCATTGGTTTACTCGCAATTTTCATGTTGTTTGAAACGCTAAATTTCCGACAGAAAATATCCCTTGCGCTCGAAAATCCCGCGCCTAGCCTAAGACGTTTTGGAGAATTTAGTCTCACACTGAAGCGTTATTTGGCCGTTAAAACCATGATTAGCTTGGTGACTGCCGTGCTGGTATGGCTCTCGTGTGTCATTGTCGGCGTTGACTTCCCGCTGCTGTGGGGAGTGTTAGCGTTTGCCCTGAACTTTATCCCTAATATTGGTTCTGCATTGGCCGCGATCCCGCCCGTCATATTGTTGCTAGTGTCGCAGGATGGCGGTGCTTTTCAAGCATTGCTGTTGGCCTCTGCGTATCTCATTATCAACTTTGTGCTTGGGAATCTGATTGAACCGCGCGTGATGGGGCAGGCACTTGGGCTTTCAACCTTTGTGGCGTTTTTATCGCTGGTGGTATGGGGGTGGATTTTTGGGCCGGTGGGGATGTTGCTTTCAGTCGTGCTAACCATGACGCTTAAGATTGCCTTGGATAGCCATCCGCAAACCCGCTGGATTGCTCGGTTATTGGGGCCGGGTAAGCGCAGGTTGAAACATACTAAGACTAGTAGCGATGCAAAGTTGCCGCCTTGGCAGCAGAAGAAGTAGCGAACTGCAGCCGCCGACAGAGTCGGCGGCTGCTGGACAGGTTAAGCGTTTTGTTCAATGAACTGCGTTAGTTGAGACTTGGATTGGGCGCCAACTAGCGAAGCAACTTTAGTACCCGATTTAAATAGCATCACTGTAGGTACACCGCGCACACCTTGTTCGGCGGCAATTTCAGGTGCGTCGTCTACATTGACGCTAACCACTTTAAGGCTATCCTGACGTTCAGCAGCCACTTCATCAACGACTGGGGCCATCACTTTGCAAGGGCCGCACCAGGGCGCCCAGAATTTCATTAGCACAGGCTGTTCAGCGTTGAGAACTTCTTGCTCAAAATTGGCGTTAGTGACATCAACATTATTAGCCATTTGCTTCTCCCGTTTGCGTTGCTCTTACTGTTTCGTTGCCTCAAATGGAGCAACGGTCATTACGCGATCAATTGGCGCTCGTTCATCGCGCCTTGTTTTGACACTGTCTGGTTTTCACACAGCTTAGTGTTCACCGCGCCTCATGTGTATCGCGATAAGCGTCGGCAGATGTTAGCGGGCGCGAAGGGTGCTGGCAAATTTCCTGTGCAGCAAGTTACCTAAATAGCAGAATTTAATAGATGCTGGTAGGAAGATTTTTTTATAATATAAAAGTATTATTGTTTTGTTTTTTATTCTATCTGGTGCTGTAAGAATAAGTTGGCTTCTTGGATGCGTCGCATCAACGAGCCGCAACATGCGCTTCAGCTGTTTCTTGAAAAGATCATAAGGTGAGGATATGAAGCTACAACAGCTACGCTATATCTGGGAAGTTAATCGGCATAACCTAAACGTCTCAGCCACAGCGCAAAGTCTATTTACCTCACAGCCCGGTATCTCTAAGCAGATTCGGCTATTAGAAGATGAGCTGGGCGTTGAGATTTTTGCCCGCAGCGGCAAACATTTAACCCGAGTGACGCCGGCCGGTCAGTCAATAGTCGATCTGGCCGGGCAGGTGCTTCGCCTTGCCGACAATATCAAACAGGTGGCCCAAGAGCATAGCGATGAGCGGCGAGGTAGCTTAGCAATAGCCACCACACATACCCAGGCACGCTATGCATTACCACCTATTATTAGTGAGTTCACTCTTAAATACCCCGATGTGGCGCTGCATATGCAGCAGGGCACGCCTAAGCAGATCGCCCAGATGGTCAGCGAAGGGCAGGCCGATTTTGCTATCGCTACCGAATCATTAGAGTTATTTACTGACTTGGTACTGCTGCCTTGTTATCGCTGGAATCGCTGCGTGCTGGTACCCAAGGGGCATCCCCTCGCTACGCTGCAAGGGCCACTGACCCTTGAGGCGCTGGCGGATCATCCGCTGGTAACTTATGTCTTTGGTTTTACCGGGCGCTCTCAGTTAGACGATGCTTTCAAAGCGAAAGGGCTTACGCCCAATGTGGTGCTAACGGCTTCAGATGCTGATGTGATTAAGACCTATGTGCGGCTGGGCATGGGCGTGGGTATTGTGGCGCATATGGCGGTCGATGCGGCGTTAGACGTAGATTTAGTAGCGCTGGATGCAAGTCACCTGTTTGCTAGCTCAACGACTAAGATTGGTATTCGTCGTGGCACCTTCATGCGCGGTTATATGTATGACTTTTTGGAGCGCTTTGCGCCCCATTTAACCCGTGATCGAGTGGATGAAGCGCTAACGGCAGGTCCGCGCCATGAACAGTCGCTGTTTGATAGCTTAGACCTGCCGGAATACTAATTATCGGTGTGTTAGTGCTGTAAATGCAGCCCGCACTCGCGCTTCTCTTCTACCTTGGTGGGGTCGAAGTAGTCAAAGTTGTTGGGCAAGTTATGTGCCTGAAGATACTGGTACATATCTTTAGCGCTCCACTGCAGCAGCGGGGCAACTTTTAAAAGGCCATCGCTGTTGCGGCTCACTGGCTGCATTTTAGCGCGTTCCGGGGTATCTTCAGCGCGCAGTGCGGTGAACCAAATGTCTGGCTTCATTTCACGCAATGCGCGTTCAAAAGGCTCGATTTTCACTTCTTGGGTAAAGGCTGCGTGGCGTGGGTCGTCGATTCCCGGCATCGGGCCTTCCAGTGCTTCACGGTGAGCCCGGGTGCGCTGGGGGACAAAGCTGATCAAATTAAGGTTGAGCTGCTGAATCACTTCATTAGCAAATTGGTAGGTTGCCTCAGTATTATAGCCGCTGTCCATCCAGACAATGGGAATGTCAGGGCGCACCTGGCTCACCATGTGCAAGATCACCGCTTCAAAGGGGCGAAAGTTAGTTGTGCATATTGGGCGTGAGCCTTGGGCCAGCGCCCACTCAACGAGTCCTTGAGGGTTATTTGCGAGATCTCTATTAATCGCTTCAAGCTCTGAGGGCATGCTGCCTCCTAATCGAAAAATGTAACCATGCTGACTAGGCTACCAAACAGGAGGCAGCAAAACCCAATACCGTTTAGTTAGGCTTTTATATTCCTTTTTGATTTAGAAGATGTGCTGCTTATTCCAAAGCGGCTATTAGATGGCGAATTTTATCGAGTGTTTCGGTGTACTCTTCCTCTGCTTGAGAGTCTGCGACTAGGCCTCCGCCTCCCCACACATGCACTCTTCCTGCCTCTGCCACCATGGTACGAATGGCAATAGAGGTATCCATACTACCGCGCACGTCCACATAGCCTAAACTGCCGCAATAGACGCTACGCTGACACGGCTCCAGCTCATCAATAATTTGCATCGCACGGATTTTGGGAGCGCCGGTAATCGAGCCACCGGGAAACGCTGCTTCCAGCAGGGCCAGCGGTGTATAGCTATCGGCCAGGGTACCCTGCACCACGCTAACCAGGTGGTGCACATTAGGGTAGCTCTCTAGCTGGCATAGTTGCGGCACGCGGATAGAGCCTGGCAGACATACGCGGCCTAGGTCGTTGCGCAGTAGGTCTACAATCATCACGTTCTCAGCGCGATCTTTGCGGCTACTTAGCAGCTCAGTGGCTAATGCCTGATCCTGCTCAGGCGTTGCTCCGCGGGGGCGGGTGCCTTTTATAGGGCGTGTTTCAACCTGCCGGTTGCGGCACTGAATAAAGCGCTCCGGCGAAAGCGAGAGGATCGCCTTGTCATCCCATGCCATAAAGCCTGAAAAGGGGGTGGGGGTCGCGCTGCGCAACTGCAAATATGCCTGCCACTCATCACCTTGATAATCTGCGTAAAAACGCTGCGCCAGATTAATTTGATAGCAGTCCCCCGCACGGATATAACGC
Source organism: Halomonas sp. NPDC076908 (assembly GCF_050269715.1). Classification (NCBI taxonomy): domain Bacteria; kingdom Pseudomonadati; phylum Pseudomonadota; class Gammaproteobacteria; order Oceanospirillales; family Halomonadaceae; genus Halomonas; species Halomonas sp. NPDC076908. The sequence continues at coordinate 15,048 of NZ_JBNNIW010000045.1, forward strand.
TGCACCGTGTTAAAGCGTGTGACGTACTGATCGTGGCTAAGCTCAGACTGAAAGGCGCTGCTGAGTGCAAAAGGAGCAGTGCTTTGCGTTGGTTCGGCCAGCCACGCTTCGACACGTTCACGCCGCTCCGAGGTGGCAACTAGCCAAGCCTGCTTGGTCACATGGTCCAGCGTGATGCACCAGTCGTAAAGTCCAAGTCGAGCATGCGGTAGTGAAACGGCACTGACCTGATGGGTCGGGATGGATAACGTATCGCGGCCTAAGTCATAGCTCCAATAACCTATCAGCCCGCCGAGAAAAGGCAGCTCACTAGGTTCATTGGGGGTTACCAGTTGAGCTAGCAGCCACTGCTGCTGGCCAAACGCATTGTTGGCTAAGTGGTTGGGAAGCTGAAGCTGGTCAGAAATAAGTCGCGTTTCTCCAGCGCTGGCAACTTCCAGCGTGGCAATCGGGTCACTACTCATAATATCAAAGCGGCCGGTAGTGCCAGGGCGGCCACTATCGAGAAGTACTGCGCCTGGGCGTACGCGTAGGCAGGCGAACATCCCCAATGGATCGGGGGAGTAGGGCAGGACAGTTATCGTCAACGCCTTGGTCATTAAGTAAATCGCCTAGCCAGTGAAGGGCGTGACATTTTAGAGGGGCTTTATCATTCACACCAGCGCAAAGCTTTGACGCATTTCTCACGCAAATTAAAAGCCTAACTTAATAAAGATTGTTGACAGGAGGTGGGTTTTTGAAACGGTGAATACAACGAAAGGCGAATAAAATCGGCTAACATGGTTAGTTGACGGTTCAATTGGTACGCGCTAGAGTTTGTTTACTATTCAATTGTCGACAATCAACTATGGCTTCTCTCGCTACTTCTTCCTTAAGCGCCACTGAACATCTGTCTGAATCGACCGCTCCTGAAGTTCGCACCTTGGCTGAGCGGGTATTTCATCAGTTGCAGGATGCTATTGTGCGTGGTGAGCTCGCCCCTGGCAGCAAAATCACTGAGCCGGGGCTATCTAAAACTTATGGTATTTCCCGTGGGCCACTGCGTGAGGCAATGCGGCGTTTAGAAGCCCACCGCTTAATCGAGCGTGTTCCACATGTGGGCGCCCGGGTGGTTCAACTTTCTATGAAAGAGCTATTAGAGCTATTTGACCTGCGCGAAGCCTTGGAGAGTATGGCCGCCCGGCTAGCAGCCGAGCATATGTCGCCGGAAGAGGTTCAGGGCCTGCGCGATGTGTTGGCGCTACATGAAGGCCAGGCAGATTTAAAGCGCGGCGAGGCCTACTACCAGCGGGAAGGTGACCTCGATTTCCACTACTGCATTGTGCAGGGCAGCCACAACAAGATGTTGATGAACCTGCTCTGCGACGATCTTTACTACCTTGTGCGCCTATATCGCACCCAGTTCAGCGCTAGTGGTACGCGACCCCAGCGCGCCTTTGTTGAGCACCATCGCATTGTGGATGCCATTGAAGCGGGCGATGCAGAGCTGGCGGAGCTATTAATGCGCCGCCATGTTAGCGCCTCTCGCGCCAATGTGGCCGACCGCTATGCGGCCACTCTCGAGCAGTCAGCATCTGAAACATAACGCTAATCCATAAAGTTAAGCCATAAAACGTAACTATAACGATATGCCACCCACCGATGATGACTATGCCGGTGGGAACGACTCACAAGGAGAAACTCCCCATGTCGCACATGACGCCCGGCGCACGTTTTAGAGCCGCTCTTGAGGCTAATCGCCCGCTGCCAATTTTAGGCACTATCAATGCCTATACCGCACTAATGGCCGAAAAAGTGGGCCATCAGGCTATTTATCTTTCCGGCGGCGGTGTCGCCAATGCCTCATTCGGCTTGCCGGATCTGGGCATGACGACCATGAACGATGTGGTTGAAGACGCTCACCGTATCTGCGGTGCTACCGAGTTACCGCTATTGGTGGACATCGATACCGGTTGGGGCGGGGCGTTTAATATTGCGCGCACGGTGAAAGAGATGCAGCGTGCGGGCGTCGCAGCGATTCATATGGAGGATCAGGTGGCGCAAAAGCGCTGTGGTCACCGTCCGAACAAAGCGATTGTTTCCCAACAGGAGATGGTAGACCGCATTAAGGCGGCAGCGGACGCCAAGATCGATCCTGACTTCTATTTGATTGCCCGCACCGATGCATTCCAAAAAGAGGGGCTTGATGCTGCCATTGAGCGCGCCAATGCCTGTGTGGAAGCGGGTGCAGATGCCATCTTCGCTGAGGCCGTTCACACCCTGGATGATTACAAAGCCTTCTGTGAGCGGGTCAATGCGCCGATTCTAGCCAATATCACCGAGTTTGGCGCGACCCCGCTGTTTACTCAGACGGAGCTGGGCGATGTGGGCTGTCGCATGGTGCTTTACCCACTTTCTGCGTTTCGGGCAATGAACGCCGCTGCGCTACAGGTCTACCAAAGTATTCTCGATAACGGCCATCAAAAAGAGGTGGTGCCGTTAATGCAGACTCGCGACGAGCTGTACGATTTTCTGAACTACCATGACTTTGAGCAAAAGCTGGACGCGCTATTTGCCGAAAAGGGTGACGACCAGTAACCAAGCGCCGCTTAACGAATTAAAAACTCAGATATAAAAAAATAAAAGCAATTAAAGGAGACACACCATGGCTGATAAACCCGTGACAGGTGCAGGACTTCGTGGTCAGAGTGCCGGTTCCACCGCGCTATGTACCGTAGGTAAAACAGGCTCAGGTCTAACCTACCGTGGTTTCGATATTAAAGAGCTCGCTGAAAAAGCCAAATTTGAAGAAGTCGCTTACCTACTGTTAAAGGGCAAACTACCTAATGAAGCCGAATTGGATCACTACATTACCAAGCTGAAAAGCCTGCGTGGGCTACCTGATGCGCTAAAAACCGTGCTTGAGCAGATTCCTAAAGATGCGCACCCGATGGATGTGATGCGCACCGGCACCTCAATGCTGGGCAATCTTGAAACTGAGGAGAATTTCGATCAGCAACAGGATGTCGCTGACCGGCTGTTGGCAGTGCTGCCGTCCATCATCTGTTACTGGTACCGCTTCTCCCATGACGGCGTGCGCATCGATACCGCAACCGATGATGACTCTGTGGGTGGTCATTTCCTGAATATGCTGCGCGGTGAGCCTGCCTCAGAGCTGCATGCGCGGGTAATGAACGTATCGCTGATTCTCTACGCCGAGCACGAGTTTAACGCCTCTACCTTTACCGCACGGGTGTGTGCCTCAACGCTTTCGGACATGCACTCTTGTGTGACTGGCGCGATTGGCTCGCTACGCGGCCCGCTCCATGGCGGCGCTAATGAAGCGGCGATGGCGATGATCGAAAACTGGCAGTCGCCGGAAGAAGCAGAAAGCAAGATCATGGGAATGCTTGAGCGTAAGGATAAGATCATGGGCTTTGGGCATGCGATTTATCGCGAGTCTGACCCCCGCAATGCGATTATCAAAGAGTGGTCCAAAAAGCTGTCTGATGACGTTGGCGACAAGGTGCTCTATCCAGTTTCCGAACGAGTGGAAGAGGTGATGTGGCGGGAGAAGAAATTGTTCTGCAACGCGGATTTCTTCCACGCCAGCGCTTACCACTTTATGGATATTCCCACCAAGCTGTTCACGCCGATTTTTGTCATGTCGCGGCTGACGGGCTGGGCGGCTCACGTGTTCGAGCAGCGCGCCAACAACCGCATTATCCGACCCAGCGCGGATTACATTGGCCCAGAGAAGAGCGAGTGGGTTCCGATAGAAGCGCGAGACTGACCCGCGTGCTGCCCGGTGGTTAGCTGCCGGGCTTTTTTCAGCCCCTGCTTGTGAGTCTGCCTGCTATGAATACACATTACCGTAAACCGCTGCCTGACACTGAGCTTGAGTTCTTTGATGCTCGTGAGGCAGTGGAAGATATCCAGCCCGGAGCCTATGCCCAGTTACCCTATACCTCCCGCGTATTGGCAGAACAGCTGGTACGCCGCTGCGATCCTGAACTGCTCACCGATGCGCTGAAACAGCTCATTGAGCGCAAGAGCGACCTGGATTTTCCATGGTACCCCGCTAGGGTGGTCTGTCACGACATTCTTGGTCAGACAGCGCTAGTCGATCTGGCCGGATTGCGCGACGCCATTGCCGAGAAGGGCGGCGACCCTGCCAAGGTCAATCCGGTCGTGCCGACCCAATTGATTGTCGACCATTCGTTGGCGGTAGAGCACGCAGGCTTTGAAGAGGGCGCTTTTGAGAAGAATCGCGCCATCGAAGATCGCCGCAACAATGACCGTTTCCACTTTATTAACTGGACCAAGACAGCGTTTGAGAATGTCGATGTGATCCCCCCTGGCAACGGCATCATGCATCAGATCAATCTGGAAAAAATGTCGCCGGTGGTACAGAACCGTGACGGCATTGCTTACCCCGATACCTGTGTGGGGACCGATAGCCATACACCCATGGTGGATGCCTTAGGCGTTATTTCAGTAGGAGTGGGTGGCTTAGAAGCTGAAAGCGTTATGCTCGGCCGTGCTTCCATGATGCGCCTGCCGGACATCGTCGGCGTAGAATTGACTGGCAAGCTGCAGCCTGGGATTACCGGCACTGATATGGTGCTGGCGATTACCGAATTCCTGCGTAAAGAGCGCGTGGTAGGCGCTTACCTGGAGTTTTACGGCGAAGGTGCCGACGCGCTCACCATCGGTGATCGTGCGACGATCTCCAATATGACGCCGGAGTACGGTGCCACGGCGGCGATGTTCTACATCGACGGCCAAACCATCGATTACTTGAAGCTTACCGGCCGTGAAGATGAGCAGGTGGCGCTGGTAGAAACCTATGCCAAGCAAGCCGGCTTATGGGCCGATAGCTTGACTGAGGTTACCTACGAACGGGTGCTGACCTTTAATCTCTCTTCAGTGACGCGCACCTTAGCGGGGCCTTCCAATCCACATGCGCATTTGCCCACCTCTGAGCTGGTCCAGCGCGGTATTGCCGTTGGTCTGGATGCGGCACGCGCCGAAGAGAAAGCAGGCAGAATGCCGGACGGAGCGGTGATTATCGCGGCGATTACCAGCTGCACCAATACCTCTAACCCACGCAATATGGTGGCCGCAGGGCTGATCGCCCGTAACGCCAATCGGCTTGGCTTACTGCGTAAGCCGTGGGTCAAGTCATCGCTGGCGCCAGGCTCGAAAACGGTCAAGATGTACCTGGAAGAAGCCGGTTTGATGAGCGAGCTCGAAAACCTTGGTTTTGGTGTGGTCGCCTACGCTTGCACCACCTGTAATGGGATGTCAGGCGCGCTTGATCCAAAAATTGAGCAGGAGGTTGTTGAGCGCAATCTTTACGCTACCGCCGTGCTTTCTGGAAACCGCAACTTCGATGGCCGTATCCATCCCCATGCGCAACAGGCCTTTTTGGCATCCCCGCCGCTGGTGGTTGCCTACGCCATTGCGGGCACCATACGGTTTGATATCGAAAAAGATGTGCTGGGTATCGATCAAGCGGGCAACCCCGTGACGCTGAAGGATATCTGGCCTGCCGATGAAGAGATTGATGCGATTGTGAAGTCATCGGTTAAACCGGAGCAGTTCCGCCAGACCTATATCCCGATGTTTGATCTGGATAAGAGTGCCCGTGCCCAGGTGAGCCCGCTGTATGAGTGGCGGCCACAGAGTACCTATATTCGTCGTCCGCCCTACTGGGAGGGCAATATGGCTAAAGTGCGCACATTGAAGGGCATGCGGCCACTGGCGATTCTTCCGGACAATATCACCACCGATCACCTGTCGCCTTCCAATGCTATTCAGTTGAACAGCGCCGCGGGGGAGTACTTGGCCAAAATGGGCGTGCCAGAGGAGGACTTCAACTCCTACGCCACCCACCGTGGCGATCATCTCACCGCTCAGCGGGCTACCTTTGCGAATCCGAAACTGTTTAATGAGATGGTGCGCGATGCCGACGGCGTGGTGCAGCAAGGCTCGTTGGCGCGTGTAGAGCCTGAGGGCGCAGTGACCCGGATGTGGGAAGCCATTGAAACCTATATGGCGCGTAAGCAGCCGCTAATTATTATTGCCGGTGCGGATTATGGTCAGGGTTCCTCAAGGGACTGGGCAGCCAAAGGGGTGGCGCTGGCGGGCGTAGAAGCGATTGCCGCTGAAGGCTTTGAGCGTATTCACCGCACCAACCTGATTGGCATGGGCGTCATGCCGCTGGAGTTTATGCCAGGCACCACCCGCATGACATTAGGTTTAAATGGCACTGAAACGTTTGACGTCGAAGGTACGGCTTCTCCAGGCGCAGTACTGACGCTGGTCATTCATCGCAAATCGGGCGAAAGCGAGCGTGTAGCGGTGAAGTGCCGACTGGATACCGCCGAGGAGGTATCGATTTACACTGCCGGTGGTGTACTGCAACGTTTTGCTCAGGACTTTCTCGAATCCACCAGCGCTGCGTAGCCGGAGACAATATTCATGCCTTATGCACCTCAGATTAAAATTCCAGCGACTTATATGCGTGGCGGTACCAGTAAAGGGGTGTTTTTTAAGCTCAGTGATTTACCCGAAGCAGCTCAAAAGCCTGGCTCTGCACGGGATAAATTACTGCTACGGGTGATAGGCAGCCCCGACCCTTATGAAAAACAGATTGATGGTATGGGGGCGGCGACCTCAAGTACCAGCAAAGCGGTGATTCTGTCTAAAGGTGAATCAGCCGATCACGATGTGGATTACCTGTTTGGCCAGGTCTCCATTGATAAGCCTTTTGTGGATTGGAGCGGTAACTGCGGCAATCTTTCGGCGGCGGTCGGTCCCTTTGCCATTAGCAATGGCTTGGTGGCTCCCGAGCGGATTCCTGAAAATGGGGTAGTGGAGGTCCGAATCTGGCAGGTGAATATCCAGAAAACGATCATATCCCAAGTGCCCATTGTTAATGGAGAAGTGCAGGAGACCGGTGATTTTGAGTTGGATGGCGTGACGTTCCCGGCTGCCGAAATTCCGGTCGCCTTTATGGATCCGGCTGACGGCGAGGGGGCTATTTTTCCCACCGGTAATGTCATCGAGGGCCTGGACGTGCCGGGTGTCGGAACGCTGAAAGCGACCTTGATCAATGCGGGCATACCAACGGTGTTTATTAACGCCGCCGATATTGGCTACACCGGCACAGAGCTTCAAGATGCCATCAACAGCGATAGCAAAGCGCTGGCGATGTTTGAAACCATTCGTGCCTATGGCGCTGTACAGATGGGACTAATCAGTGACATTAGTGAAGCCACTCAGCGCCAGCACACTCCCAAAGTAGCTTTTGTAGGACCGCCTGCGGATTACATTTCATCAAGCGGTAAAAGCGTGCAGGCTGCTGATATCGATCTGCTGGTGCGGGCGCTCTCAATGGGCAAACTGCACCATGCCATGATGGGAACCGCAGCCGTGGCGATTGCCGCCGCTGCAGCGATTGAGGGCACACTGGTAAACCTGGCCGCAGGGGGAGGTAAGCGCAACGCTGTCACTTTCGGGCACCCCTCAGGCAGCCTTCGGGTTGGCGCAGAAGCAAGCTTGGTAGAGGGGCGCTGGCATATCGAACAGGCAGTGATGAGCCGCAGCGCACGAGTGTTAATGGAGGGTGTCGTTCGTATACCCGGAGACAGCTTTTAGACCATACTGAATGGGTGGTCATAAAGTGAATGGGTGGACATAAAGAAGGAGGCACCATGTCAGCCACATCCGAAACCAATGAGCGCCCCGATTACGATCCTGAATTGCAGGTTATTGCCGACTATGTGCTCAATTATCAGGTGGAATCCGATGAGGCTTTGGAAACTGCTCGCTACTGCCTGATGGACACGCTGGGCTGCGGGCTGCTGGCGCTGCGTTTTCCTGAGTGTACTAAGCACCTTGGGCCGATAGTGGAAGGCACCGTAGTGCCGTTTGGGGCGCGAGTGCCGGGTACCTCGCTACGCCTTGATCCGGTTAAAGCGGCGTGGGATATCGGCTGTATCATTCGCTGGTTGGATTATAATGATACTTGGCTCGCCGCCGAGTGGGGCCACCCCTCCGATAATCTTGGTGCGATACTCGCCGTGGCCGACCATCTCTCCCAGCGGCGGGTTGCGCAAGGCGAAGCGCCACTGGTGATGCGTGATGTGCTCAACGCAATGATTATGGCTCATGAGATTCAGGGCATACTGGCGCTGGAGAATAGCTTCAATCGCGTTGGTCTTGATCACGTGGTGCTGGTGAAAGTCGCCTCTACTGCGGTGGCCGCTAAACTATTGGGCGCTAATCGTGAGCAACTTCTCTCAGCGCTCTCTCACGCTTGGGTTGATGGACAAAGCCTGCGCACCTATCGCCATGCGCCCAATGCAGGTTCGCGGAAAAGCTGGGCTGCAGGGGATGCTACCTCAAGAGGTGTACGCTTAGCAGATATCGCCTTGCGCGGTGAAATGGGCATTCCCAGCGCCCTGTCGGCGGCCCAGTGGGGGTTCTACGATGTGTTGTTCAGCCATGCCAGTAAAGATTTAAGCTTGAAGCCGGAGGCTGATCGCCGGCTACGCTTCCAGCGTGAGTTTGGCAGTTACGTGATGGAGAATATTTTGTTTAAGATCTCCTTTCCCGCTGAGTTTCATGCTCAAACGGCTTGTGAAGCCGCTGTGCTGCTCCACCCGCAAGTGAAAGATCGCTTAGCCGAGATCGATAAGATTGTCCTCACCACCCACGATTCGGCGATTCGGATTATTTCCAAAACTGGCGCGCTCGCCAACCCGGCGGATAGGGACCACTGCTTACAATACATGACCGCGGTACCGCTTATCTTTGGTGCGCTGACCGCCGAGCACTATGAAGATAGCTTTCATGCAGCTCATCCGCTGATAGATGAGCTGCGTAACAAAATGGTGGTGAAGGCAAGTAGCGAGTATTCGGCGGATTATCACGACCCTGAAAAACGCTCTATTGCCAATGCAGTACAGGTGTTTTACAGCGACGGGAGTGCGACTGATCAAGTGGCAGTTGCGTATTCCGGCGAACGTGACCGGTCATTCCGGTGATCGTGATCGATTTGCACACGGCCTTCACGCTGGAGAGAGTTTTGTACGCTGAGCGGT
>NZ_JBNNIW010000046.1:0-23859 GCF_050269715.1 Halomonas sp. NPDC076908
GAGGATGGCAGGAAGCAGTACAAGGTCTCGCCGGAGTTATTGAGACCTCTCCGGGACGTGAAGTAGGTCAACTACGTCTTGGAATGAACGCTTACATAGCAACGCTGTTAGACGCTACGCTACCCGCTCTTGCAAGCTGGGTAACGTTAATTTCAAAGCGCCCTGAATTAGCATTGCTGGTCGTCGTTACTTTTACGCCTTCATTGCTAGAGGTGCTTTTCTGGCTGGAAAACAGCTTGGCATCGTTTAATGCCACTACCGATTCCTGAAAGCGACCAAGCGCAGATTGCAAACGGCCAAACGCCGAAATTTTAGTTTGCTGGAGATTTTTTTGCTGTGTGATGGGAGTCAGCTTCTGGCGTTCTGCCGAACGAAGCTGATCAAGCAAGCTGTTTAGGTCGAGGCCGGAGCCTACACCTAGAGAGGTTATCGTCGCCATAACTGGGTGCTTCCTCAGCAAATAAGGCTAAACCAAAAGAAAAGTCCATGGTTTAGATTATCGGCCGCAAACACCCATTCTTTAATTTTTCTGTTGCTAGGGGATCACGTTATGAAGTTTGTGCATTAAAGACATTGAATTGCTGCGTTAGGTAGTCTGACATTTGATTCATTTGGGAAATCATCAAGTCCAGTTGACCAAACTGGGTTCTATAACGTGAAATGGTGCTGTCGATAGTGGCTTCAACCCGGAGAAAACGATCATTAAGACTTTCGATACTATTTTCCGCGCTAGTAATTGCACTGGTGATCAAGCCGTTGGCGCCTACCATTTGGCCAATAGAGGCTTCAAGATTACCAGCTAAGCCCACTCCTTCTTCACCGCCTGTGAAAAATGCAGCTAGCTCACCACGGTCACTAGCAATCACGGTATCTAGCTTGTCATCATCAATACTTAGCGTACCGGTACGCGTTAGCGATATACCCAGATCGGCTAACATCGATAAATCACCGCCTGCACCGCCTGCTGACAACACGTTGCGAAGCGTATTCTCAACACTGCGTACTGCGGATTCACCATTGAGCGCACCCGATGTTTCACTGGCAACATCGAAAGCAGTCAGCGTACCAATAGTCGATTTAAGCTCATTATAGGCATCAACAAAATCAGTAATCGCTTCGCGAACAGTGCTTTCATCACGCTGAACGGTAATTGTACTCGTCGCACCGCCTGCTTCCTGCAAGCTTAGTGTGACTCCTTCAATGGCTTCTTCTACCTGATTAGTGGCGCTAGTGATGGGAATACCATTCACGCTAAACATCGCATCCTGACCAGCGTTGGCAATCTCATTTTCCAGTAACGTTGCCCCACCGGTTGCGTTACTAGTGATACTCAACCCTGTGATCGAGGCATCTTCACCCGTTTCGGTTGAGCTAAGAGCCAAACGATAGTCGGTTCCATCAAAAATGATAGAGGCTGAAACACCTGCTTCAGCATCCGCATTGATCGCGTCACGCACATCTTCCAAGCTGCTGTTCGCTTCCATTGCAATGGAAACATCTTCACGGCCAGCAAAACTAAGCACTACCGTTGATGCAGTATCAGCCAGCTCGGCCGAAGGGTCATTAACAAGCCCGGACGCTACATTACCCGCTGTAGCTAATTGGGTGACTTCAATATCATAACGGCCTGGGCGTGCTTCCGATGAGGACGCGGCCAACACTGCATCACCTTGAACATCAGTGGCTACGCTATCAAAAAGTTCCGGGTTATTAAGCGCCTTTGCGGCATCTTGGAACTGTGAGAGCGCACTCTGAAACTGACCATAGCCAGAAATTTTGGTTTCTTGGGTTCTGATCTGCTGCTGAATGGGCTGGAGCTTACTGCGTTCTGCCTCTTCAAGCTGATCAAGCAGACCATTAAGATCTAGGCCGGAGCCAACGCCAAGTGATGAAATGGTAGCCATGCTGTACTGTCCTTTTTATAGCGTCTTCATGTTGATGCTTACGCTGTTCATTCGAAAACTCTTAATCGTGGTTATTAAAAACTATCGACCACTTAACATTTAACTTAAATATTTATCGCTTTTATTACGTGTCAAAATGTTACAAAAAGTACATTTAGTTCCGCCACACCTGCCGTTTCCATTATCCCTCGCTTAATATGCAGCACTCAAAATAAAACTATTTGATGACAATCCAACGTAATCTCGTCTGAATTTATTATAGACCTTGGTCTAACAACGACCTTGGTTTATAATGCGCTGCAACAAGCCCATCTTGGTGCTAATTGCAGGAGAACGTACGATGCCTCCAGAACTTATGCCTCCAAAATCTATACCTTCCGAGCTTACTGAACGCGCCCCACAAACCTTCCAGGGCTCTACCCAGGGGCTATCAATTGCTGCCACCGTTCAACGTAGCCTTCGCCAGTGTTTATCCATTGCCGCTGAATTACTTTACGACCACGGGCATGTGCTCGAATCCATTACGCTTACTCAGCGTGGCTTGACACGCCGTGAATTGCTTGCGCTTGGCGCTGCCAGCCCTACTTGGTCCACTTGCCAGCAGGTGATGGAAGCTAGCGGGGCCGCCACGTTCAATGAATATGGCCGCTTTGTATTGACCAGCCTGGGCCGTGAATTGATGTTTGATATGTTTGGCCAAGGCGCTGCTGACTGCGCCTGATCTGCATTAGTTAAAAATGACATATAAAAAAACCGCTCGTAGGTGACACCCACGAACGGTTTTTACTGGGCTTTTTTTCTTGTGCTTAGCGCAGGCCGAGCATCGAAAGAATGAATAAAACAACCACGATAAGACCAACGATGTAGATAATATTACGCATAGGGCGCTCCTTGCTTATTTGCGTTTCAGGGGAAATCAAAGGCTTGCTTACCTTTCATGCAACACCTCCAGCCTAGCAGGTTTTTTTCTACTTTGCTTGATGCCGGTGGAAATCCTCGATCAAAAAATATCTGTATCCGCTCATCCGCGTCGTTAATATTAATCGAGGCGCTTGCGGCTCTCATCGAAGGCCCGCTGAGGTAGCTAAGCCGGCTCCGCTGAAAGAGGTGGTGTGTTCATCTGCGTATCTTCTTACAGGGGCATAGGTCAAATCATAAGCTGGTGCCAGCACCCATCGCCCCTGATCGTGCAGGAACGCAAAGTTCTTCGCATGGTCATCATGTATCTCCTTCGTAAACTACGTGGGACTCCTGATAAAGCTCAGCCAAGTCGATACGATCATCATCAGTAACACGCTCAATGACCGGACGATACTCCAATGCCCCCATACCTCTGTCAGCCATATAAGCCAGCCGGTCAAGGGGTGAAATATCTCTTCGGTCTTTAGCATGCTTGGCAAGAAAATAGCGATCCATAAGCAGCATGCCCCATCCGTCCGGGAGTGAGTCAGCGAATGCTCCGGGTAGACCTTCGAAAAGGACGGGGTCTGCTGCCTGCTGAGGTTGCGTGGTGAAATCCATATTGAGTGGCGAGAGGTTAAAACCTTGCGCTACCCACTGCGGGTAATAGGCGAAATAGATACCTTGCCGATTCGCGACCATCTCCCCAACAGGCACGCCATCAAGCAGCACCTCTAACGTGTTGATCCGTTTCATTTTCGCCCCCGGGTTCGTTCTACTTGTTTAATTGCTTCAAGCGATATGGGGCGCTCCTGCATGAAAAGCTCTGCAAGTTGGCGTGTAGCCCCTAGGGCCGTGGCAATAAGTACCAGCGCTTCGAGGGTAATTTGCCCATTGGACTCGAACCGTTTAATGGTTGACTCAGAAACACCCGCCATTAATGCCAGGGATTTGCGAGACAGGTTCTGCGAAAGGCGTGCTTCCCGGGCATTAGCACCGATCTTTTGGGTCAGCTCACCCGGGGCAAGTAAGGAGTGGGTCAGGGCCATCGTGACGCCTATAATAAAAGCTCATTTATGGACTATTATAGCAAATATAATCCTATATAAGCTCAAATATGGTCTATTAAATACCAATAAATCCAAAGGCATTAAGATTAATACTGTACATAGAGCCAACAAACTTGGCTGTTATCTGGAGTTCGTTCTGCGGAACCTCCTCGGCATCCAACCCTCGAACCCTTGTCACTCATCCTCAAGGTACTGCAATGCGCGCTACTGTTTTGCTTATGTCATGTGCTGTTATATCGCTGTTTCATACTGCTGATGTGGCAGCAAATGCGCCTTCATCTGAGGCATTTTCAGCGCTCAACAGCGCCACTTCTGAGCTTGATCGGGTGCATGCGGTGGTAGTGGCTCATGATGGTGAGATTATCCACGAGTATCATCAAGGCGGCCCTGGGGTGGCGTCACCCACTAATATCAAGTCACTGTCTAAAACGGTGTTAGCGGCGATTACCGGCGCGGCTATTGAAGCGGGCATTATCGAATCGGCAGAGCAGCCGATGGTGGAGCTATTTGGTACTAACCTGCCTAACGGCACTGCCCCTCAGGTGGGTAACATTACCGTTGCGCATTTACTCGCCCAGCAGGCGGGGCTAGAGCGCACCTCCGGCGGCAACTACAGTGCCTGGGTGGCGAGTTCCAATTGGGTGAACGATGCCTTAACGCGCCCCTTTGTGGACGAACCCGGCGGGCAAATGCTCTATTCAACCGGCACCAGCCACCTGCTTTCAGCAGCGCTCACCCATGCCAGCGGCGAGACCACCTATGCGCTTGCCCAGCGTTTGTTAGGTGAGCCACTCAATATCAACATTCCACCATGGTTACGCGACCCACAGGGCATCTATTTTGGTGGGAATGATATGCAGCTTTCGCCCCGGGCATTGATTGAAGTTGGCGAGCTGTACCGTAATGATGGCCTGGTGTTTGATGATTCTGGAAAAAGCCAGCGTGTACTGCCAGAAGGCTGGGTAGCCGAATCATGGCAGCCGCGTGGCTCATCACGGTGGACCGGTGATGGCTACGGCTATGGCTGGTTTATTACCCAGCTAGCCGGAGAAGCGGTGTACTACGGGCGTGGCTTCGGCGGTCAGGCACTGTATGTCATTCCTGAGCGGGAGATGACAGTGGTGATCACCTCAGACCCCAACCCACCTTCTCCTGGCGGGCAGTTTCAACAGGAGTTGAATAGATTGGTGGCCGGGCTTTTATCATCAAACGATGAATAAAAATTCGCCTTCGTCGCGGTTGTACTGACGCTTATTCGCCTTTGTGACCAAGACTCATTAAGTAGAGTGCTGCTGCAAGGGCAAGCACCGAAATCGCTAAGTAGATAGCTTCCAGCGGGGTGGAAAAACGGATATCCACCACCGCACGGAAGAATTCAATAATGACCGCTAGGATCACAACACGGGCGATTTTGTCTTTAAGTTGATCCAGCGAGGCAACGTTGAAGGGGTGACGAAGGCTACTCTCTTCCGCCTGATCAATCCGCGACACAAACAGTCGGTAAACGCCTAAGCCGAAAATCAGCAACACGATGGCGATCAGGTAAATATCGACTGCAATAATAATGTCGGGGACTAAGCTGTCGTGAATATCTTGCACACCTCCGAACAGGTAGTAACTCATTACATCGCGAACCACTTTCAAAATATCCACGGTACCGACGATAAACAGCATTAAAGAGCCCAGCAGGCTGGGCACCACCGCAAGCATCACCAAGAAGCGTGAATTCCATAGGGCCGTTTCAATTCGCCGCTCCCAAACGCTTTGTTGCTCGGGTTTATCGGAAGACAGTGGCGGCGGTGTGGGCGGTAAAGGTTCTGACATAATGTATTTCCTGTTCCAGCAAGCTAGTTGTTAATAGCGGCGAGACTACAACAGATTTATTAAAACCACAGCAAACGTCACCGCGGTCAGCAAAAAACCTAACGCGAGCACTAAGCCATCCCGCGCAACGAGTCCCAAGCCGAACAGGGTGAGAGCCAGCCCCGCACCATTGGCGGTAAAGGGAATAAACTCCATCGGCGGCATAGCCACTGCCACCAGCAAACAGGCCAGGGCCGTAGCGCGAATACCTATGTAGCCTGTCATCCACGCTAAGCGCACGCCCAGTAAACCATCTATCCATTTAGCCGGTTTTTTAAACCAGCGAAGCGCTTTGTCAAACCCTTTACGGGATACTGAACGACGCAATAGCCATTGGGGCAACCAGAACGTCTTACGCCCTGCTAATAGCTGACTAGAAACGAGTAGCACGAGTACCGCCATCAGCGTGGGCATACCCGGTATATCGCCAATCACCGGCGCCAGAGTGATTAACCCGGCCACTAACAGCAATGGGCCAAAAGAGCGGCGCCCTACCGCTTCAACAATATCGTCGACGCTTACCTTGGGGTCTTCACGCTCCATCTGTTCCATGGCGTCAATTAAATCAGTCATGCTTGAGGCGTCATCATTGGCATTATTCATCGGCAGCGCGACGCTCCTCTGCCTGTAGCTTGGTACGAATAAAATCGCTGTGGCTGACATGTAACAGATCCGCCAAACGACGAATGCGGTGCTCTTCTAAGGGATCAATGCTTTTATCAGCCCAGGCCAGCTGCCACATTAGCGCCACCAGCTCGCAGCGCTGGTTGTAGTGGTAGTGCTCTTTAATCAGACTTACAAACTGGTAGTGATCGACAGCGTCTTCTACTTCTGACTCGGCCATCGCCATAAGCTCTTTCACCGCGTTTTCGCTTAAATGGTAACGAGACATCAACATTTGGCTTAGCGCAGTGCGCTCGGCATCACTTGAGTCGTAGTCAGCACGCATGACTTCACACAGCAGCGCTGCGGTCGCCAGCTCCAGCGTCAGCGTTTGATTTTCACGCTGCTCTGGCTTGGCCAGCGAGCGTTGAAAAAATTGGCTAATAGCATCCAGCATAGGTGTTCTCCTTAGTAGCGTCAGCGTCGACCTTGCCTTAATCCTTTTTGGTAAGCTGCTCTCTTAACTGCTTAGGCACTTGCTTGATAATCAGGCGATCCTGGGCGGCGTCGTATTCAATGCTTGAGCCGAGCAGGTGTGAATCAAAGCTAATCGATACGCCACCCGCACGCCCGGTAAAACGGCGAAACTGACTCAAAGTGCGCTTATCCGGGGGAATCTCTGGCGATAGCCCGTAATCGGCGTTACGGATATGCTCGTAAAACGCTTTGGGCTGCTGTTCGTTAACTAGCCCCGAAAGCTCTTCCAGGGTCATCGGCTCGCCACGGCGCAACTGTTCATTAGCGTAATCGACGAGTGTGTCGGTTTTTTCGCGACTCACTTCGTCATCGAAATCCTCTTTCTCGACATAGTCGCTAAACGCTTTAAGCAGCGTGCGGGTTTCCGCAGGGGAATCAATGCCCTCCTCCATGCCCAGCAACGCCACCAGCCCTTCGGCGAGTTTTTTACCGCCGCGATCTTTTAAGAACGTAACGTACTGGGCGTTCGGCGCATCGCTTTGCCACTGGGTAAGATTGATACGTGCGGCCAGCGTAAGCTGATTGGCATTGAGCTGGGCCGCTGGCACCGCGTGGTGCTCGGCATTAATCCCAATGCCTTCCCGCTGGTGTACTAACGCGATGAATAGAGTTTCGGTATCACCCTGGCGTTGGTGGCTGATCACTAAGTAACCACTCACTGACAGCTGCTCTTGAAGCTGTTTGGCTAGCCGTTCGGCGAGGGCGACTGACAGCTCAACAAAACTCTTGTCACCGGCCATATAGTCGCGCAACCACATGGCTAACGGCCCGGCCTGCTCGCCCTCTTCGGCAAAGCGCCCCCAACCTTTGGGTTTGGTGTTGTAGGTGTCGTTCAGTGTACCGACTAGGCTCGCCATCACCGGGTCGTCGTTGGGCGCCGCCTGATCTGAATTTGGCGCGGCAGTTAGGGTTAAGCGCTCACCGTCAAGCGTTGGATCAAGGCGGTGCACAATACTTTGCAGTAGTGGCATAAGCGTCTGCTAGCGTCCCTTGGTAAATGGTGAATGGTGAATGGTGAATGGTGAATGGTGAATGGTGAATGGTGAATGGTGAATGGTGAATGGTGAATGGTGAATAACGAGTTACGTACCGATTATGGTTTGAGGCGATAGCCGGTACGGAAAATCCAGCCGATGGTGGCCAAACATGCCACCAAGAACAGCATAATCATGCCCACACTTGCCGCTAGACTAACATCACTGATCCCGTAAAAACTCCAGCGAAAACCGCTCACTAAGTACACCACGGGGTTGGCTAACGTGACGGTTTGCCAAAACGGCGGCAGCATATCAATGGAGTAAAAACTACCGCCCAAAAAAGTCAGCGGGGTAATCACCAATAGCGGCACCAGTTGCAGCCGGTCAAAGCCATCGGCCCAAATGCCAATGATAAAACCGAGCAGACTAAAGGTGACGGCCGTGAGCACCAGGAACGTCAGCATCCAAAACGGATGGGCGATTTCCAGCGGCACAAACAAGCCTGAGGTGGCCAAAATAATTAGCCCCAGCAGAATCGACTTCGAAGCCGCCGCGCCTACATAACCAATCACAATCTCCAAGTGCGAGATAGGCGCCGAAAGCAGTTCGTAAATGCTGCCGGAAAACTTGGGAAAGAAGATGCCGAAGGAGGCATTCGAGACGCTTTGGGTAAGCAGCATCAGCATAATCAGCCCTGGCACAATAAAAGCACCGTAACTGACGCCGTTGATTTCGCTAATGCGGGAGCCAATGGCCGCGCCAAACACGACAAAGTAGAGCGATGTGGAGATAACCGGCGAGACGATACTTTGCAGTAACGTGCGGCGCGTGCGGGCCATTTCCGCCATATAAATGGCACGAACAGGATGTAGGTTCATGCACGCTCCTTAGGGTTAACGAGGTCGACGAAGATATCCTCCAGCGAGCTTTGCCGGGTATGCAGATCTTTAAAGGTAATACCTTCTTGCTCAAGGGCGGTTAACAGCGCTGAGATGCCGTGCCCGTCCTCTTCCTGGCTACCGTCGTAGGTATACACCAACTCATACCCCTCCGCTGCCAGGCTAAGATCAAAGCGTTGCAGGCTGTTTGGCAGCCCCGCTAAAGCGGTGTGTAGGTTGAGCGTTAACTGCTTACTACCCAACTTACTCATCAATGCGGCCTTCTCTTCTACCAATACCAGCTCACCGCGATTGATGACACCGATACGGTCGGCCATCTCTTCCGCTTCTTCGATATAGTGGGTCGTGAGAATAATGGTCACGCCGTTATCACGCAGTTGGCGTACTACTTCCCACATTTCCCGGCGTAGCTCAACATCCACCCCGGCGGTGGGTTCATCCAGAAACAGGATGCGCGGTTCATGGGAAAGCGCCTTGGCGATTAAAACGCGGCGTTTCATCCCGCCCGAGAGCGTCATTAAGCGGTTGTGGCGCTTATCCCAAAGCGTCAGTGACTTAAGCACTTTTTCGATATGCGCAGGATTAGGGGCTTTGCCAAATAGTCCGCGACTAAAACTGACCGTGTTCCAGACCGTTTCAAACGCTTCGTTGGTCAGCTCTTGGGGCACTAACCCAATCCGCTCCCGTGCCTGGCGGTAGTGGGTAATATTATCAAACCCGTCTACCAGCACATGGCCAGCGGTAGGGTTGACCAAGCCACAGACCACACTGATCAACGTGGTTTTACCCGCCCCGTTGGGGCCAAGCAGGGCAAATATCTCGCCGCGTTGAATGGTTAAATCAATATGAGTTAACGCCTGAAAGCCACCCTCATAGGTTTTATTCAGTCCGTTAATGACAATAATGGGGTCGTTCAAGGCGTACTCCTGACACCGCAGCTTAATAGCTGCGGTGCTTGACGGCCTTTCTTTCTAGCCGGAATTAAGTGCGTTCGGTAATTTCAAGCAGGTGGTAACCAAACTGGGTTTTTACCGGGCCGTGTACCTGACCTACTTCACCACTGAACACGACTTTGTCGAATTCAGGTACCATTTGGCCGGGGCCAAAGCTGCCCAGATCGCCGCCTTGACGGCTAGAGGGGCAGCTGGAGTGCTGTTTGGCAACGGCGGCGAACTCGCTGCCATTTTCGATCTCTTTCTTAAGTGCTAGGCACTGCTCTTCGCTGCTGACCAAAATGTGGCGGGCGCTGGCGCGTGTCATAAATTTCTCCTGACTGAATTTATTTATCGGGGGTTTAACTTCAAAAGGGCCAATAGTTTATCACGGCTTACCTAGGGCTCCGCTATAGCGTAAGGCTTCACCTATACTGGCCATTGCGCGTTCATGAGCGCTTAAAGCAGCGGGGCCGCGAGTGCAGGTCACAATGACCCAAGCGCCTAAGGTATCGGAATCGACGTTAACCCGCTCGGCAATCCCTGCATCGCAACTGCGCCGCTGCTGAGTACCTGTTTTATGAGCAAAGCTGATACCTTCTCCCATACCCGCCTTAAGACGCTGCTTACCGGAACTGGTTCGCCGCATAACATCGAGTAGCATTTGTCGATGCTCGGCATCCAAATCACTTTTGGCACCATCTTGGTGAACAGGTTGCAGGCTAGCCAACAGATCGCCATAGGCGCTTAGCGTACCCACATTCTCGCCAGTGGCTTCGTAGGCATCAAAGGCGCGGTCATAGTCGGGCTGCGTAAAAGTGTCCGCGCTAACCCCCAATGCGCGTGCTAATGCCTGGCCGCGCTGGCTCACGGGGTGCTGACGCAAGGCGATAAAATCCATTCCACCAAGGCTACGAGCATCTGGGTGGAGCTGGCCGTAAACGCCCTGACGTACGCCAACTAGCTTTGAAATAGGGCCAACCTCAGAAGGATCTCCGCCACTTGCGGCTATCATGCGGCGGGTGCGCTCATTAACCGCCTCAAGCCCCACCCGATCAATCAGCATATCGGAGGCGGTGTTATCGCTGACGGTAATCATTTGCTCCATCAAGTAACGAATAGAGATGGGTGTTCCGGGGTCATGCCAGTTGGTTGGCCCCGCACCATCCACAAAGTCACTGCGTGAAAGCGTCAACCGCTCATCTAGCGTAAGCGTGCCGGCTTGGCGCTCGGCGAGCACCTGGGCTGCCACCGGCACTTTAACCAGTGACGCCCAATACCATGGATCATCTGCACGCCAGGAGTAAGCTTCACCGCTAATAAGATTTTGTACATAAACGCCCAGCTCGCCGCCGAAGGCCTCTTCTATGGCCTGTAAACGAGCCGTTAAATCGCCCTGCCAAGCGCTCTGTTTATCTACCTCATAGTACCAATTTGTCTCGTACCCATCCGCCTGAGCGGGTAGCGTAATAAGCAGCGCTACCGCTATAAGCCCGCGTTGTATCCAGTGTCGCAAACTATAAACTCCAAAAATTATTGAGCGTATTTAACGGTGCTGAGCCATCCAGCGAGTTAGCCAAATCCACGCCGCTGCGCCAAGTATCAACAAGCCACCAATGCCCAGCGCCTGTGGATAACTGATGATGTTTTGGACTTCCCATAGAAAACGCAGCACTAGGAAAATCATCACAATATGGAAAATAAACGCTTTAAGGGCATCTGAGCCCACAATGGTGAGCGGAATTAATGCTTTAGCTGCTTTCGCACCACCCGCTAAGGCGAGCGCAAGTAATATCATCGCGCCACCCAAACTAAACAGCATAAACTGCAGCCCTGGCGGGTGTTTACCCACATTATTGGCCACCGCCAACATTGCCGCATCCACATCACCGCTGGCAAAAGCGAGCCCGTAAAACCCAGCGACCATCAGCGCACCAATGCCCAACAAAATAAGCACCAACCGGCGTTTAGTGTCAGCGTGAAAGTAGCAGCGTAGCATCGCTTCACCAATGAGAAGGCCGATTAAAATCAGCGGTGCACGGCTGATCTGCCCCCAGGTGTAATGGTCTTCGTGGTCCACCAGTAGGGCTTTCAAAATGTCGTTACCGCCGAAGGTAAGGCTTTGCAACCACACCGTTAATGCCGTTAATCCGACAATAGTGGTTAGACGGCTCCAAAGCGGCGCCCGCGCCCATAGCGGCAAAATAAGCGGTACCCATAACAGGGCTATAGCGTAAAAACCTAGAATTTCGACCCAAATGGCAAAACGCCCATAAAGCAGCGCATCGACAATTTCACTGGGCGGATAGTAAGGAAGCATTTCAACAATAGTGAGCGCTTTGTACCAAAACCACACTTCAAGCGCCCGAAGCCATAATTTTAACCTGCGCTTAGGCCAATCCTCGCTTTGCGCATGTGAGAGAAAGGCGACCGCTAATGCGATGCCGAAGACCAAAATAAACAGTGACGAGGAGAATTTGGTCAAGAAATGGATAGGCACCATACCCCAATCAGGCACATTACGAATCCCCACTAGCCCACTCACCGCGTGGCTTACAATCATCAAACCAATCGCTAGGCCACGGGCTAAATCTATAGCTTCTATGCGGCCTTCGGCCTTGGGAAGTTGAGGAGTTTCTGTCCATTTTAAGAGCATGTATCCATCCTTGCGTGGGCGTAGTCGTTAAATCCATTGATCAAATCATAGCATTCGCTTCCGTTGATCATACTATCGCGCACACGCAAAAATGCCCCGCAATTGGCGGGGCATTTCGTGGCTCATCCTTGAGCCAGAGAAGTAGTTAGTCCTTTAGCAGGGGGAACTTACCAGTCGGTATCACCGTCTTCTTCAGTCTCCCAATCATCCTGCTCTTCTTCCTCTTCCTCGTAAGTGAATTCTTCCTCTTCTTCTTCGTACTCAGTATCGAAGTCTTGGTCTTGATCTTGACCAACGTCAGAGGTATTGAAAGAACCTTGCTCATCTTGCATCGGCTCTTCTTGCGGGGCTGGCTCGTAATCGTCGTTGGTTTCCATTTCAGCGAAAGCGAGCGGGCTGGCCATCAAACCAAATGATACGCCGAGGATGCCAAGCTTCTTGAGAGAATCCTTCTTCATCATGATACTGCCTCCTATATGGCTTTACTTTTTAAAACGAAGTAAAAATGTAAGTCTTCGCTTTAAAGGTTAAGAACGTTAGGTCGTCCTACCTGATGCGTTCTTACCTAAGTCATTGCACCCCTCGTGCCACTTCATGCCATCCCTTTGCAAAAGACATTACTTAACAACCACTTGTGCGTTTAAAACATACACCAACCTTTTGATTTAACTAATAAAAACTAGATATTTGTTGTTTAGAATTGGCACATGATCCCCAAATGCTCAGGCAAACGGGGCAACATTAAAGTGATTGATAAGAAAATCGGCACATCATTGCGCTGGATTGTCCTTTAGCAAGCTCGATCAACCCTTGATCAAAGGGTGAAACGTCGTGATGGGCATCTACCGTATGGCTTACCGGCTCAAAACAGAAAAAATCAGCCTTAGCGTTAGGGGAAAAACCAGATAGCGGGACATCGGTGGCGATGTATCAATCGTGAGTACCGTGCTGCGCTCCGGCCATTCCAGCTGCGCTTGCCCGCCCCAGCCAGTAAATAGATTGTCGATTAATGCATCAGGCAGGGTCTTTCGATGACTGAAGTTCCAGTTCTCTTCATGCTCTAGGCGGCGCCATTCGATTGGCAACTGCGCTTTATCAACCTCCCAAACGCCTTTAGCCGGGGCAGTGATTCGAGTATCGGCAGTGCGCGGAAACCAGGGGTGCAACCCTATCCCGTAGGGGGCGGGGTTATCGCCTAAATGCGTGACGCTGAGCGCCACTTCTAAGCAGTTACCTACCAGGCAATAGCTAAGCTCAGCGCGATAATCAAAAGGCGGCTGTTCATTCGAATACAGTTCCAGATGTAGAGCGTGGTGACGTTGCGATATGACGTGCCAGGGGCGCTGCCAACCATCGCCATGAATGGGCAATGGCTCACCTTCAAGGTTGGCCGCCAAGCAATAATACTGCCCACGCCACTCAAAGCCGCCCTTCGCAATCCGGTTTGACCACGGCACCAGTGGGTACATCGCCAATTGATTAGGGTCTTGCTCATCATCGCTACCTGGACGCATAAGCGCCACAACGCCTGTCTGCGTCAACGCATCAAATCGTATTACTGAGCCTCCCACTTCTGGGTTCACGACTAAGCGCAGCTGCGCGTTTTCCAGAGTAATATTCAAGGCGTATTTCCTGTGATAGCGACGGTCTTACGCCCAACCAGCGTCCACTGCCAGCTCTTGGCCGGTAATTGTCTGGCTTTCAGCGCTGGCGAGAAACAGCACAGCGGGGGCGATGTGCTCGGGCTCCAAGCGTAGTTTAAGGCACTGGCGGGCTTGAATCTCTGCTTCATCACCAGGGCCAATCCATTTTTCGAGCTGGCGTTCAGTCATTACGGCGCCGGGCACCAGCGTATTAACGCGAATATTATGCTCCCCCAAATCACGGGCCAAGCTGCGCGTTAGCCCATGAACCGCCGCCTTGGCGGTGACGTAGGCAGGCAAACCACCCAGTGCCATCTGCACGCTGACCGAGCCGAAGTTAATGATTGAGCCACCACCGGCCTTTATCATCTGTTCGGCTGCCGCCTGGGAAGCGAAGAACATAGGCCGCAGGTTGAGCGACATGCGTTCATCCCAATAGGCGACATCAACATCCTGCCAACGATGACGATCATCGCTGGCGGCATTGTTCACCAGAACATGAATAGGCCCAACGCTCTGGCCTGTCTCCGCGATAACTTGCTGCAGGCTGGCAACATCGCGAATATCGCAGTGGTGGTAGCAAGGAGCCTTACCGGTTTCGACGCTCAGCTCAGCGACTAGCGCCTCGCTGGCAGCGTCATTGATATCGACAAACACCACCCGTGCGCCCTGCTGATGAAACGCCCGGGTAAGCGAGGCGCCAATGCCGCTGCCGCCGCCGGTAATAAAGACCACACGCTGGTCAAGGCTCGAATACCGCGCTGAGGGCTGGTTCATATCGATTCCTACGTCGTTTTATTGTTTTTCAAAAACCCTTCGCTTTACTCGACGCAACTAAACATCCACCCACTGCCCACCTGCTTGCGAGGATTCCAACGCGCGGGTAATAAACGTCAGGCCATCGACACCGTCGGCCACGCCAGGCGTTGGCGCAACCAATACCTTGGCATTTTGGCCGTTTTGACGGGCACGAATTTGCACGGCGAAATCACGATAAAGCTGTGCGAAGGCTTCAAGGTAGCCTTCTGGATGCCCCGCCGGAATTCGCGCAGCCGCCATGGCGGCTTCGCCAAGGCCAGGGCCGTTGCGAGTTAAGATGCGCGTGGGCTCTCCTAGCGGTGAGAGTAGTAACTGGTTGGGGGTTTCCTGACGCCAAGCAAGGCCACCGCGGCTGCCATAAACGCGTAATTGCAGGCCATTTTCGTTGCCAGGCGCAACCTGGCTCGACCATAGCATGCCCCGGGCACCGCCTTGAAAGCGCAGCAGCATATGCACGTTGTCATCCAGCGCGCGACCTTCCACAAAGGTATGCATATCAGCAGCGAGCGATTCCAGTTCCAGGCCAGTTACATAGCGCGCCAAGTGGTAGGCGTGGGTGCCGATATCGCCTAAACAGCCCACCGGGCCGCTGCGTTTGGGGTCGGTGCGCCACTCGGCCTGCTTAACGCCGCTCTCTTCCAGGCGTGTGGAGAGCCAGTCTTGCGGGTACTCCACTTGCACCACGCGCAGCTCACCCAGCTCCCCGCTGGCCACCATTTCCCGTGCTTGGCGTACTAACGGGTAGCCGGAATAGTTATGGGTTAAGCCGAAGAAAAGCCCGGTGCGTTCCACCAGCGCGGCGAGTGTCTGGGCCTCTTCCAAGGTGATCGTCATCGGCTTATCGCAGATCACATGAAAGCCCGCTTCGAGAAAGGTGCGCGCCACATCGAAGTGCACGTGGTTGGGGGTCACAATCGCGACGACATCAATGCCGTCTGGGCGCTTGCGTTCCGCCTCCGCCATGGTTTGGTAATCTGGATAGGCGCGATCAGCGGCCACGTGTAACTCTGCAGCGGATGCCTGACTGCGTTCCGGATCTGAAGCAAAGGCCCCGGCGACCAGTTCATAGTGGTCATCTAGCCGTGCGGCGATGCGGTGCACTCCGCCAATAAAGGCTCCCTGGCCGCCGCCGACCATGCCCAGGCGCAGCCGACGCGGCGTGTCATGTTGCGTGCTCATATCGTATTGTCCTCCCCCTTTCTTTAAACCAGCTGGCGTTAAATCAGCTGAGACACGTTATTAAAGACCGAGAATCCGACGATTGGCGGCTTGATCGGAGCCGCCGTCGGCGAAGTCGTCAAACGCCCGCGCGGTGACCTCGATAATGTGGTCGCGAATAAAGGCCGCGCCTTCTCGTGCGCCGACTTCTGGGTGCTTCAAGCAGCACTCCCACTCCAGCACCGCCCAGCCGTGGTAGTCGTTGGCCGCCATCCAGGAGAAGATTGTCTTAAAGTCGATTTGACCATCGCCAAGCGAGCGAAAGCGGCCAGCGCGATCCGTCCATGACTGATAGCCGGAATAAACCCCCTGCTTGGGGCTGGGGTTAAACTCGGCGTCCTTAACGTGGAACATTTGAATGTGGTCGCGATAGACATCCAGAAAACCTCGATAGTCGAGCTGCTGCAGTATCAGGTGGCTGGGGTCATACAGGATGTGGCAGCGAGGGTGGTTGCCGACCCGCTCCAAGAACATCTCGAAGGTAATGCCGTCGTGGAGGTCTTCTCCGGGATGGATTTCGTAACAGAGGTTCACCCCTGCCTCGTCAAAGGCATCCAGGATCGGGCGCCAGCGTTTGGCTAGTTCGTCAAACGCGGTTTCGATCAAGCCCGCCGGACGCTGGGGCCAGGGGTAGATAAACGGCCACGCCAGCGACCCAGAAAAGGTGCCGTGATCAGTTAAACCAAGGTTTTGCGATGCCCGAGCGGCCAGCTTTAGCTGTTCGACGGCCCAGGCCTGGCGCGCTTTGGGATTACCACGTACTTCGGGCACCGCAAAGCCATCGAACATCTCATCATAAGCCGGATGCACCGCCACCAACTGGCCCTGTAGATGGGTGGAGAGTTCGGTGAGCGCTAAGCCGTGCTCGGACAGGGTGCCTTTGATCTCATCGCAGTAGGTGCGGCTTTCGGCGGCGCGTTTTAAATCGAACAGGCGCGCATCCCAACTGGGGATCTGTACGCCCTTATAGCCTAACCCTGCGGCCCAGGCGGCAATACTATCAAGACTATTAAAGGGGGCCTCGTCACTGGCGAACTGGGCGAGAAAGATCGCTGGCCCTTTGATGGTTTGCATAGGACTCTCTCAATATCGTTTCGATGAAGTGCTTGAGTAGGCGCGGGTGAGCGTGCTGCTTTTCACCCGCGTCTATCTATCAGTACTTGCTATCAGTACTTGCTATCAGAACTTGCGAGCAGAACTTGCGAGCAGTACGTAATCAGACCGCAATCAGAACGGTGAATCGGGGAAGTAGTACTGCTCGGCGTTCTCCTGAGTGATCAGCGGCGAGCCCAAAATATATTCGCCAGTCACTGGGCCATTAGAGACGAAGTGCTGCACGGTGAGATCCATTGCCGTGGCGATCATGGCGGGTGGGTAGAGCACATCTACCGGCACCAGCTCATCGCCGTCCATCACGCGCTTGATAATGTCCTTCATGCCCGCGCCGCCAACAATAAACAGCTCATCTTCGCGACCCGCCTGGCGTACTGCTTCAATGACCCCAAGCGCAATATCGTCATCCTGTGCCCAAACGGCATCGATACTATCGAAACGCGCCAGGTAGTCCTGCATCACTTCAAAGCCATCGTCACGATTCCAGTTGGCGTGCTGCATATCGAGGATATTGATCTCGGAGCCTTCGATAGCCTCTTGAAATCCTTGCACTCGCTCATCGTCAATAACCGTAGGAATACCGCGCAGAACCACAATGTCGCTTGCATCGTTGAGGCGCTCACGGATGTACTCACCAGACACGCGACCTAGCTCATGGTTGTTGCCTGCCACATAAAGGTCCTGAATGCCCTCTTCGGTCAGACCACGATCCACCACTGTGACGAACACACCCGAATCTTTAACACGGCGGACTGGATCGGTCAGCGGGCCAGATTCAAACGGCAGCACGACTAAGGCATCAATATTGCGCAGCGATACCAAGTCTTCCAGGTCATTGGCCTGCTCACCGGCCGTCCCCGCCGTTGTGATGGTGATGGTGATATCCGGGTAGAGCGCTTCCAGCCGCTGTTTTGCTTGTTCAGCGTGATAATTGACGCCACCGGTCCAGCCGTGGGTGGCGGCGGGGATCGAAACCCCAATGGTGACCTCTTGAGCAACGGCGGCACTGGAAAGCCCTATGGTTGTTGCGAGTGCTGCCGTGGTGGCAAACGTCGCCACTGCTGTTTTGATGGTTGGCATGTTAATGCTCCTTTCATGTTTGTACTTGTTATGTTGCCGTCGCTTTTATTGGTTGGTACTGCACTGGCTTCCCTTTGCCCCTATGGCGCTGCTTTCCTCCACGAGGCACGCTGTAAGTAGACCGCCACAATGATGATGATCCCCTGCACCGTTCCGTTGAGATAATTAGAGATGGCGTCGGTTAAATTGAGAATATTGCCAATCATGGTCAGCATGATGGCGCCCACCACCGTGCCCCAAATGCGCCCATGGCCACCCTTGAGCATGGTGCCGCCAATGATCACCGCAGCAATTGCCTCAAGCTCCCAGAGCACCCCGGTAGCCCCTGATGCAGAGCCCAGCCGCGGCACATAAATAATCGTCGCCAATGCCACGCACACACCTTGCAGCATGTAGGTCATGGTCTTAATGCGATCCACATGAATGGCGCTATATTCGGCGACTTTTTCATTGGAGCCGATGGCAAAGCAGTAGCGCCCAAAGCGGGTGTGGTTGAGCAGGATGTAGCCAACAATGGCGACAAACAGAAACACCCAGATAGGAATGGTAATGCCGAGGAAATTACCGTAATAGACCGGGCGATAGATATCGCGCACCGCCCAATCCAGGGTTAGGGTGCCGCCATCGGCCAGATAAGTAACCAGTGAGCGGTAAATCCCCATGGTGCCAAGGGTGACGATAAACGCCTCGATTTTGCCTTTGGTCGTTACGATGCCGTTGATAAAGCCAGCGCATAGTCCTAGCAGTAGCGATGCCCCAACGCCCAACAGCACGGTCGTGACACCCGCGCCGAACTGCTCGACGAGGCTATTCATTAGAATAATCATTACCCCGGCAATAAAGGCGGCCATCGCCCCTACCGAGAGATCCAACCCGCCCGCGGTAATCACAAAGGTGGCGCCGATAGCGATAATGCCGATAAAGGCGCTGCGGGTGAGCATATTCGAGAGATTATCCAGCCCCAGAAACGCCGGATTAATCAGCACACCCAGCAGCGCCAGAGCGAGCAGCGCGACGAAAGGCCCCCAGGTTTTAAGGTCTATAGAGAAGCTCTTTTTCTGAGTGGTTGGGTTAGCTGCTTTGTTAGTTGTTTTGTTATTAGCCATAACGCTGCTCATCGACCCCTACTCCCTTAATGCCGGATGCGTACTGCATGATTTCTTGTTCATTAATTTGCTCACCTTCAAGCACCCCGGTGAGTACACCCGCACACATCACCGCCACCCGATGGGAAAGCCCAATCAGCTCACTCATCTCTGAAGAGATTAAAATAACTGAACGGCCCGCCTCGGTAAGCTCATGGATAAAGTGATAGATCTGGTGTTTGGTGCCCACATCAATGCCCCGGGTAGGCTCATTGATAATCACGATCTCAGGGTCAATGGACATCACTTTGGCGAGCAGCAACTTCTGTTGGTTACCGCCGGAGAGTTCAGCCGCGGTGCGCGCCGCCGTGCGCAGGCGAATATCAAAACGCTGGATAGCCGCTTGGAAGGCGTGCTCTTCCCGGCGGCGGTCGATAAGGGGGCGGCAGTGAGCGCGTAAATTGAGCAGGGTAACGTTGGAGCGCAGATCCATATTGAGCACCAAGCCCTTGCCTTTACGGTCTTCCGTTAGGTAGGCAATACGCTGGCGAACGGCGTCGCGTAGATGGCGGAGCTCTACTGGCTGGCCGTGGCGTAGTACCTGCCCGGATTTTTTTGCACGCAGCCCTAGCACCGCTTCAATGAGTGCTGTTCGTCCGGCACCCACCACGCCGCCAAAGCCCAACACTTCACCGCGTCGCAGGGTAAAGCTGGCCTGCTTGACGGCGCCTGGCACCACAAACTCACGCGCCTCCAGCACCACTGGCGCATTAGAGGAAAGAAGCGTAAGCGGTGGGTACATTTCAGTGATCTCACGGCCCACCATCAATCGCGCCAGTTCCTCTTTACTGCGCCCGGCCATCGGCCCGCTATCAACTAAATGACCGTCGCGCAAGACAGTGACCTGATCGGCAATTTGTTCAATTTCGCGCAGCTTATGGGAGATATACAGAATCGCCACACCCCGCTGGCGCAAGCGGGCGATCAGCGCGAACAGCACCTTTACTTCGTTTTCAGTCAGGGTCGCGGTGGGCTCATCCATAATCAGCACACGCACATCGCGGGTGATCGCCTTGGCGATCTCGACCATTTGTTGATCTGACGTGCTGAGGTCTTTCACTCTAGCGCGAGTTTCAAGTTCAGCCAGTGCCGTTTGGCTGCGCTCGCGCATTGCCCGCCGATCCAGAAACAGCCCACGGCGTAGCTCACGGCCTAGGAATATATTCTCTTCAACACTGAGCTGTTCAGCTAACGCCAGCTCCTGATGGATCATGACCACACCGTCGGCTTCCGCCTCACCGCTTGAGCGGTAGTATTGTTGTTGGCCATCTACAAACACGTCGCCCGAGGTGGGACGAAGATAACCCCCAAGGATTTTGACCAGGGTCGATTTACCAGCGCCATTCTCGCCCAGCAGGGCATGCACCTGGCCTGCCTGCAGGCCGAGGTCAACATCGAATAACACTTGGTTTTCGCCAAAAGAGCGGCAGAGTTTGCGCGCCGATAAGAGCATGAGGCCACCTATTTCCTACTGTTGTTATTATGCGTCTGGGGCTTGCCAACATGATTGCTATAGAGGGATGCTTGATTTACTTTAGGTGCTAAAATAAATAACTGCAAATACAACTTAGGTCTCGTTTTACAAAAAAAGGGCTTTCACGCGATGATGGCACTCAACCATTTCTCTGATGATCAACACTGGCGATGCACTAATGGCCTTCCAATCGATTGACACCAGCCGCCACGACAACACCTTGGCAGTGATTCGTACTCTGCGTGAACAAGGCCCCGTCGCGCGCGTTGACTTAGGCGCCTTGAACGGCATTAGTTCTGCTACCGTTACCTCTATCAGCGCGGAGTTACTGCAGCAGGGGTTGATTGCCGAACAACCACCGGCGACACCCCGCCCTAGTGGTCGTGGACGGCCAAAAACCTTGATTCAACTCGCCCCAGAGGCGGCCTGCGTGGTGTGCGTCAAGCTATCGATCAATGAGATCCAGGTAGTTGTGGGTGATTTTGCAGGGCAAGTTCGCCACAGCGAGCATCACAGCGTCTCCACCTTAACGCTGACGGCGGACGGCTTGGCAGCACTGCTTGAAGAGAAAATCAGCGCTATTTGCGCTCAACAGTTGGAAGGTTTTCAACGCTTGGCGGGGATCTGCTTGGCGGTGCAAGGCGTGGTCTCATCTCAGAGCGGGTCGATTATCTGGTCGCCGGCCCTCGGTTTACGCAACGTCCCCATATCTGATCGTTTAGCGGCGCGTTTTCACTGTGACGTTCTCTTGGAAAACGATGCTAACTGCATTGCCAACATGCTGGCGGCACAGCCTGCCTATGCGGACTGCCCCAACTTGGTGGTCATTATGTTGGGTTACGGTATTGGCATGTCGGTGCTGATTAACGGTGTGCCCTATCTGGGAGCCAATGGCTCAGCGGCTGAGTTTGGGCATAGCAAATACCAGCCGGATGGCGCATTATGTGCCTGCGGTCGCCGGGGCTGCATCGAAGCCTATGCCAGCGACTACGCTCTCTATCGCGCCGCCGCCAAGCACTTATCGCTGCCTACTGGCGACAGCGCTCACCCCTCAGAACAGCAGATGCAAGCATTGACTAACTTAGCGATACAGGGCGAGCCAGAGGCTCAGCGCATCTATACCGAGGCAGGCCGTGCACTCGGCTACGGCATCGCCAATGTGCTGGCGCTGTTCAACCCCGATGTGGTGCTGGTTACCGGCTCTGGCGTGCGCGGTTTTAACGCCATGCAGGCCGCTATGCACGGTGCCATTGATGATGCGTTGGTCATAGAACTGATGGGCACGACCCGCATCGAAAGCTGCGCCTGGGATCGCGATATGACCTGCATGGGCGGCATTGCTATGGCGCTACACGCCACCGATGCGTCAACGCTGTTGGATAGCCAATCCGCCCGTGAAGCCTAGGTGGCCAGGCATTTAATGCCGATCAATCGGCTAGTGGGAGTGACGCGGCACATCAGAACCTCGGCAGCCGACTAGAAAGTCGAAGTCACAGCCTTCGTCTGCTTGTAGTACGTGTTCAATATAGAGCTGGCGGTAGCCACCCTGGCTGGCGATGAGCGTTGAAGCCGCAGTGGGGTCACTTTCGGCAAGCCGTGATGCAAGCTCTTCACCGCTGATATCGAGATGCAGCCGACCGTGGGCACAGTCGAGCTCAATCCAATCACCGCTGCGCACCGCTGCCAGCGGGCCACCAGCGGCGGCTTCCGGGGCCACGTGCAGTACCACCGTGCCATACGCTGTGCCGCTCATGCGGGCATCGGAAATGCGCACCATATCGGTTATACCCTGGGCGAGGATTTTGGGCGGCAGGCCCATATTGCCTACCTCCGCCATGCCGTGATACCCCCGTGGACCGCAGTGCTTCATGACCAGAATATCGTTAGCTTCAACGTCCAAATCCGGGTCATTGATGCGCGCTTTGTAGTCATCGAAGTCTTCAAACACTACCGCCCTTCCGCGATGCTGCATCAGTTCCGCCGTTGCTGCCGAAGGCTTGAGCACCGCACCGTTAGGAGCGAGATTGCCGCGAAGTACGCAGATACCACCATCCGCGGTGAGGGGTTTGTCCAGTGGGCGGATGACCTCGTCGTTATAGAGTGGCGCGTTTTGGACGTTTTCCCACAGGGTTTTGCCGTTGACGGTTAGCGCTTCCTTGAAAGGCAGGCGGTCGGCGTCACCTAGGCGTTTCAACACCGCGGGCAGGCCGCCTGCGTAGTAGAAATCCTCCATCAGATAACGCCCCGATGGCTGCAGGTCCACCAGCGTTGGCGTACCACGCCCAACACGGCTCCAGTCGTTCAGTGCAAGATCAACACCGATCCGGCCGGCGATCGCTTTGAGGTGAATCACTGCGTTGGTGGAACCGCCGATCGCAGCATTGGTACGAATGGCGTTATCGAAGGCTTGGTGGGTGAGAATTTTAGATAGCCGCAGATCTTCATTAACCATCTCAACAATCCGATTGCCGGAGAGATGGGCCAGCACATAGCGGCGGGAGTCCACCGCAGGAATCGCAGCGTTATGGGGCAGCGAGGTGCCCAACGCTTCGGCCATACAGGCCATGGTGGAAGCGGTACCCATGGTGTTGCAGGTACCCGCGGAGCGGGACATACCCGCCTCGGCGGCCATAAAGTCATGCAGGGAAATTTCCCCGGCTTTCACCTGCTCAGAAAGCTGCCACACCACGGTACCGGAGCCAATATCCTTGCCATTGTGTTTACCGTTGAGCATCGGCCCGCCGGTCACCACAATGGTAGGAATATCGCAGCTCGCCGCGCCCATCAACAGCGCAGGGGTGGTTT
Source organism: Halomonas sp. NPDC076908 (assembly GCF_050269715.1). Classification (NCBI taxonomy): domain Bacteria; kingdom Pseudomonadati; phylum Pseudomonadota; class Gammaproteobacteria; order Oceanospirillales; family Halomonadaceae; genus Halomonas; species Halomonas sp. NPDC076908. The sequence continues at coordinate 23,639 of NZ_JBNNIW010000046.1, forward strand.
TGTCACAGCCCACCAGCAGCACTACCGCATCAATCGGGTTGCCACGAATGGCTTCTTCCACATCCATACTGGCTAAGTTGCGGGTAAACATCGCCGTGGGTCGCAGGTTGGATTCACCGTTGGAGAGTAAGCGTTCATTCTAAGACGTCCTGCCGCCCGGCTGACATTCGCCCTACAGTAACCTCACATTTGCCCACACGAGGTTACCCCCATGAGAAAGC